>JANYBR010000490.1 GCA_025360685.1 Pseudomonadota bacterium | reverse complement strand
CTCAATCAGCTCGCGCATCTGCCGGTAAAAGAACGTCAGCAACAAAGTGCGGATATGCGCGCCGTCGACGTCGGCGTCGGTCATGATGATGATCTTGTGATAGCGCAGCTTGTCGGCGTTGAACTCTTCTGTCCCGATGCCGGTGCCGAGTGCCGTGATCAGATTGACGATGGACTCGCTCGTCAGCATGCGGTCGAAGCGCACGCGCTCGATGTTCAGGATCTTGCCGCGCAGGGGCAGCACCGCCTGGTTCTCGCGATTGCGCGCCTGTTTGGCGCTGCCGCCGGCGCTGTCGCCCTCGACGATGAAGATTTCGCACTTGGATGGATCGCGCTCCTGGCAGTCGGCGAGCTTGCCCGGCAGCGAGGCGCCGTCGAGCACGCCCTTGCGGCGCGTCAGCTCGCGGGCCTTGCGCGCGGCTTCCCGCGCCATCGCCGCCTCGACCACCTTGCCGACGACGGACTTTGCTTCTCCTGGATGTTCCTCAAGCCAGCGGCCAAGCTGGTCGATGACCACGCCTTCAACGACGGGCCGCACTTCCGATGAGACCAGCTTCTCTTTCGTCTGCGAGGAGAATTTCGGATCGGGCACTTTCACGGACAGAACGCAGGTCAGGCCCTCGCGGCAATCGTCGCCGGTCAGCGGCACCCTGTCCTTCTTGGCCGAGATCTTCTCGTCGGCGTATTTGGTGACCACGCGGGTCAGCCCTGCGCGGAAGCCCGCCAGATGCGTGCCGCCATCCTTTTGCGGGATGTTGTTGGTGAAGCACAGCATGCTCTCGTGATAGCTGTCGTTCCATGTCAGCGCGACCTCGACGGTCATGCCGTCGCGCTCGGACATGAGCATGATCGGCGCCGAGATGAGCGACGTCTTGGTGCGGTCGAGATACTGAACGAAGGCTTTCAGGCCACCCTCATAGTGCAGGGTCGCTTCTTTCGCTTCGACGCCGCGGCGGTCGGCCAGCACGATCGTCACGCCCGAATTGAGGAATGCCAGCTCGCGCAGCCGGTGTTCCAGTGTTGCGAAATCGAACTCCGTCTTGGTGAACGTCTGCGTTGACGGCATGAACGTGACTTCGGTGCCGCGCATGTCGGGCGCGTCGGCGACGATCTTGAGCGGCGCCTCGGGCTCGCCGTGGCGGAAGCGCATGAAGTGCTCTTTGCCGTCGCGCCAGATGCGCAGGTCCAGGTGCTCGGACAATGCATTGACCACCGACACGCCCACACCATGCAGCCCGCCCGAGACCTTGTAGGCGTTCTGCTCGAACTTACCGCCCGCGTGCAGCTGGGTCATGATGACTTCGGCCGCAGAGACGCCTTCGCCTTCATGGATGCCGGTGGGAATGCCGCGGCCATTGTCGCGCACCGTGCAGGAGCCGTCGGCGTTCAATGTCACGTCGACCCTGGTGGCATAGCCGGCCAATGTCTCGTCGATGGAATTGTCGACGACTTCGTAAACCATGTGATGCAGGCCGGAGCCGTCGTCGGTGTCGCCGATATACATGCCCGGCCGCTTGCGCACGGCATCCAGGCCCTTCAGCACCTTGATGCTGTCGGCGTCGTAATCGTTCGGGTTGGGAAGGGGAGCGGATGCCATGGGTGTCACTCAGGTCAGGCGGGGTTGCGAGTCCGCAACCTCGAAAAGATCGGCTTTGGCTCGCAGGGACGCGAACATTTCGATGTCGGTTCCGGTCATCCAGGCTTGCGCCCGCAGGGCAAGGATTTCCTCGAACAGTGCTAACCGGCGGCGCGAATCCAGATGCGCCGCGATCTCATCCAGTAACAACAATGGCGCCAGACCGTTTTGCGCCTTCGAGAGTTCCCAGGCGTCCGCCAGGACGATCGAGATCAGCAGCGCCTTTTGCTCACCGGTAGAGCATTCGCGCGCATGCGTTCTCTTCTGCGTGTGGCGAACCGACAGGTCGGTCAGGTGTGGTCCGACTGTCGTGCGTCCGGCTTCGGCGTCGCGCACGCGCGCTCGCGCCAGCCGCTCGCGCAGCGCACTCGCCGCGCCATCGCCATGCTCGGCCAACAGAAGATCGGTCTCGCCTTCAAGCGCCAGCTGGGCGGACGGAAACGCTCCAGCTTCTCCGCGTGCCGCCAGGGCCGCATTGAGTCGCGACACGGTTCGCTCCCGGCTAGCCGCCATCGCAATGCCGGCTTCCGACATTTCGTGCTCCAGTGCGTCGAGCCACGCCGGATCGCGCGGACCGAATTTGAGCAGACGCGCGCGCTCGCGCATCGCCGTCTCGTAACGCGTAGCGGTGCGCGCATGATCCGGCTCGAAGCCGAGTACCAGCCGGTCGAGAAACTTGCGCCGCCCGCTAACGCCTTCGATGAACAGCCTGTCCATTGCCGGAGTCAGCCAAAGCATCTGAACAAGTTCGCCCAGATCCGTCGAGTTCTGCGCCGGCGCGCCGTTCAGATGCACCTGCCGCCGCTCGCCGCCATTCGGTCCGAGAGTGAGACCAGTACCGACTTCGTAGGATTCTCCGCCGCGTGTCACGGTCGCCGCCACGGCCCAAAGCGCGTCGCTGGGCGCAGCGCTCGGCCCGCGACGCACATGTTCCGACAGCTTCGAACCGCGCAGGCCACGGCCCGGCGACAGAAGAGAGATTGCGTCGAGCAGATTGGTCTTGCCCGCGCCGTTGGGTCCCGCGAGCACGACTGGTCTTGTGCTGGTCGAAAACTCGATCTCCGCGTAGGAACGGAAATTGCGCAGAGTCAGCCGAGTGACGGCAAGACGCGGTCCGTCCACAAAGGGATCAGCCGCGCCGCTCGCGCGCTCGGTGGCGGGGCCAGTCAATCTCAGACCCGCATCGGCATGAGGACGTAGAGCGACCTAGCGTCCTCTGCGTCTTCGATGATGGTGGGTGATCCTGCGTCGGACAGCAGGAAGCGGATTTCCTTGCCTTCGATCTGGCTGGTGATGTCGAGCAGGTACTTGGCGTTAAAGCCGATTTCCATGCCTGCCGCGCTGTAGGTCGCGCCCAGCTCTTCCGTCGCCGTGCCGCTTTCTGGATTCACCACCGACAACGTCACCTTGTCCTTTGCGACGGCCAGCTTCACGGCGCGGGTCTTGTCGGCTGAAATGGTCGATACGCGATCGACGGAGTGCGAGAACTCCTTGGAATCCAACGCCAAGGACTTGTCGTTGCCACTCGGGATGACGCGCTGATAGTCCGGGAACGTGCCGTCGATCAGTTTCGACGTCAGCTCAACACCACCGAACGAAAACTGGATCTTGGTGTCCGAGAGCGCAGTCTCGATCGCGCCTTCGGCATCGTCCAGAAGCCGGCGAAGCTCAGTCACGGTCTTGCGGGGCACGATGATGCCCGGCATGTCGCCCGCGCCCTCCGGCAGGTCAAGTTCAAACCGCGCCAGGCGATGTCCGTCAGTGGCCACGGCCCGCAACGTCCGTTTCTTCCCCTCCTTGGCGGCATGCATGTGGATGCCCATAAGGTAGAAGCGCGTCTCGTCCGTCGCCATTGCGAAGCGGGTCTTGTCGACCAGGCGCTTGAGATCATCCGCCGCCAGCCGGAAGCGATGGGGTAGGGCGCCCGCCGCCATCTGCGGAAAATCCTCCTTGGGCAGGCAGGCGAGTTCGAAGCGCACCGTGCCGGCGGAAACCGCGAGCCGTCCACCTTCGCTTGTCAGCAGCTCGGCCTGGACCTGGGCACCGTCAGGCAGCTTGCGTACGATGTCGTAGAGCATGTGTGCCGGAGCGGTCGCGGATCCGTTGCGCAGGACGTCAGCCGGGATCGCTTCGACAATCTCGATGTCGAGATCGGTGGCCGTGAGTTTCAGCTGGCCCTTGGCCGCCTCGATCATCACGTTCGACAAAATAGGGATCGTGTTGCGGCGTTCGACGACACTTTGGACATGGCTCAGCGCCTTCAAGAAAGCGCCTCGTTCGACGTTGATCTTCATCGTTCTCGCAGCAAGATTTTGGGCCGCTTGAAAACCCCAGG
>JANYBR010000047.1 GCA_025360685.1 Pseudomonadota bacterium | reverse complement strand
ATCCCGGCAACCATCAGCAGTTCGACCAGAAGTCCGGGTGCCGCGGCGAAGGAAACGGGCAGCGGCTGGCCGAGTCCGGGTCTCAATCCGGGGCCGCCGCCGGTCGCCGCGACGAAAAACCATCGGGCGACCGCCGCCGGCAAAAGCGAAATGGTCGCGAGCAACATGAGCCGCTTGTGCCACTCCGGGCGGCGAATATTCGAAATGGCAGCGACGAAGAATCCCATGAACAAGAGGAGTGTGCTCACCGGCACGATGAAGAACGCCCGGACGCGATCGCCGAAACCTGCGGCGAGGCCCGTACGGAGCGAATAAATCGCCGTCGCGAAGCCGATGACCACCATCGCCGTCGCCAGCGCAATTCCGGCCAGACCAGACGCGCGGTGGCGATCGACGCGCCCGTTCGCTACCGAATAGGTTTGCCAGACCAGCAGCAGCGTCCAGGCGGAAAATAGCGCTCCATGAATGTGAAGGAGCGGCGGACCCACGAATGTGCCTACTGGCCATTGCAGCCAATAGGTCGGCGCAAACCCGCCGAACGCGACCAATGCACAAGACACGGCCATCCAGACATAGAAGTGGCTTGTCTTCTGCCGAACGGAATTGATCGCCAATGTCGCCATGCCTGCTCCCAGAGCTTTCAGATGGTTGCGCAGAGCATGCTTCTTTTTACGATGTTTCGCTAACGGTGATTTGAAAACCGGCGTCACCGCGCCGTTGCGATTCATTCCGTCTAAGCGCGTTGCCGGTCCTTGAGCACTTCTTCGATCAGTCGTCCATTGTGGCCGAGCCCGTAGACTCTCGCGGTGTCGAGGAAGGTGTGCCCCGCATCGAGCGCACCCTTCAGCACTCGCTCGGCCTGCTCGCGCGGCGGTGGCGGACCAGAGGCGTGCGACAGGCTCATGCTCCAGATTGCTCAAGCTTCAAGCCGAAACTGGACGGTAAATCGAGCCATCGGGCCGCAGTGACGCGCAATTCGGCTTGCATGGCCGCGGTCCCGGTGCCCGCGAACTCTGGTGTCATGCGCGTCGAATCGCAGTAAGGATACGGCAATCTGCCGCGCTCTGGCGCTTACCTTGGAAACCAGAACGTCTGCTCCGACCAACAGGATGTACGATGCCTAGAGTCCCGAACATTTCGAGCGCCGAAGCGGCAAAGCGACGCGCCAAACTGGCGCCTGCGGCGAAGGAACCTGCGAAAGACGCGATCAAGCCTGATGCTGCGAAAAAGACAGCGAAGAAAAAATCGGCGCGCAAGGCGTAAACCGTTCGCATTGCCCGGCATAACTGCGCACACTTGAGCCGTCAGCCGCGAAAAGACCGCGCTCAGGATTTGGCTTCTTCACTTCATGATTCCCATCGCTCGCCTCAAGACCCGCCACGGTGACGTGATCGTCCTCAGGAACCGCGCGAGCGTTGCCTATTGGCAGGACGATCGACATCAAAGCCATGCCGACCATCGCGGCGTCAGTCTGGCCGGCTACATTCACGCGATCCACGGACTCGTGCGGCAAGCGCGTTGCCGGGAGGTGCTGATGATTGGATGCGGCGGCGGCACGCTTGCTACCATGCTGCACGCTTGCGATGTCAAGGTCACGATCGCCGAAATCAACGAATGGTCGTTTGAGATTTCGAGAAAATATTTCGCCCTGCCCGACGCGGTCGAATGTCATCTGGCGGATGGCCACGCATTTCTGCAGCGTTGCACGCGCAAGTTCGACGCAATCGTGCTGGATGCGTATGACGGCGACGATATCCCCGGGCAGCTTGCATCACCGGCGTTCTTCGAGCTGGTCAGGGCGCGCTTGCACGATTCCACGGGCTGTTTTTTTGCCAATGTCATTTTGCGCAACGACCGCGATCGCAGGTTGGACAGGCTGATGCAAACCATGAACGCAACATGGCCGGTGGTGCGCGTGCTCGACGCGCCAGGGGCGAAGAATCGCAATGCGATTGCCATGGCGGGTTCGGTTCAGGATCTGGAATGTCCCGGCCTCGCCATGCCGCCGCGAACCGGATCGCGAGATGTCGTGCGTCAGATGGCTGCGCTGTCTTTCCGGCCGTGGCCGGACGAATCTTTGCAGCGGCTAGGCGCGTCTACCACTCATCCTTCGCGCGGCGAACCATCGACACAATTCAAGCGCGCGCCGGAGCGAGACGGCCCGCGGATTTCCGGTCCGATCGCGTAGCACAGACAAATTCTTTTCGTCCGAAGCCGCCAAAATCCCGTCGGAGCGATTGGTTGTGCCATATCGCGACACAACACGCTGCTCGGGAGGTTGATTTGCATAAAATTCCGTCGGGAAAATAACATCCCGTAAAGGCGCTAACTTGAGAATGGCCATTGCCAAGGAGCTTAACGGCGATGGCTGAACTCGCAGAACTACTCACTCGCTATGCGCAAAATTGCGCGCGCAAAATTGCGCGTCTCGCAAGAGACAAACGCGCGAACGTCGCGATGATGTTCGGTCTCATGTTGCCCGTCCTGGTGGGCGGTCTCGGCATGGGCATGGAGTCGGCATACTGGTATGTCGACCAGCGCCAGATGCAGAACGCGTCCGATGCCGCGGCGATCGCCGCGTCGAGTGACGGAACGTCGAACTATGCCACCGTTGCAAGCTCGGTTGCCTCGAGCTACGGCTATGTCAACGGCGCCAACGGTGCGACCGTGACATCCACCAACGCGGCGCCATGTCCCGCCGGCGGCAACACTTGCTACAAGGTGAGCATCACCTACAAGCAGCAACTCTACCTGTTGCCGATCGTCGGCTTCACCGGCGACACCACCGTCGGCGGCAAGGCGGCACAGACGCTCAAGTCGGCGTCGACGGCTACGATCGGCACCACGCCGCGCAACTATTGCCTGCTGGCGCTGAATACGATCGGTACGGCGCTCCTGGGTAACGGCGTGCCGAACGCCAACTTTGCCGGTTGCAACACCATGTCGAACGCGTCGGCCACCTGTCATGGCCATAGCATGGGCGCGGACTATGGTGATGCGCATATCACGGACAGCGGCTGCGGTGTCATTCAGGAGTCGGGCATTCCGATCGTGCCGGATCCCTATGCGGTGCTTGCCAGCAACATTCCCGCCAACACCTGCGGCGGCAGCTATCCGCAGGAGCCGAACCATCACGGCGACCCAGCCCTGCCGGCAAGCAACTCCTGGAGTGGAGCCAAGGCCCTGGCCGGCAACGTGCAGGTGTGCGGAGATCTGCAGCTCACCGGCGACGTGACAATCAACGCACCAGCGGGCGCTGTTCTGGTCATCGAAAATGGCCAGCTTGACACCAACGGCCACACCATTCAGACCGCAAACGGCTCGGCCGTGACGATCGTATTTTCCGGAACCAACGCTGCCGGCTACACCCATGCACCTACGGGCGGCGGAACGTTGGACATTCAGGCGCCGAGTTCCGGCGTCTGGTCCGGCGTCGCCCTCTACCAGGACCCCGCCATCACGAATGGTGTCGACATCTCTGCCGCTGGCAACAGCCCGACCTGGGACATCACTGGTCTGGTCTATTTGCCACACTCCAACGTCACCTTCAGCGGCGCCGTTAACAAGTCGAGCAATGGTTCGTCCTGCTTTGCGATGGTCGTAGCCGACATCACCATCAACGGCACCGGAGCAATTTTCACCCATGGTGGTTGTGGGGCGGCCGGTCTGAACATGCCGACGGGCCAGGTGCCGGGCCGCGGCGTACTGGTGCTTTGAGCCATGACTAGGAAACCGGCATTGCGGAAATTCCGATCAGCGCGATTGCTCTCGTGCATCTTCGGGAAAGATATAAGGGGTCTGGCGGCGATCGAATTCGCGCTCATCGCCGGCTTCCTCTCCATCGCCCTGCTCAATGTCACCGATGTTTCCATTTTCCTGTTCGACAAGCTGCAGGTGAGTAACGCGACCCAGATGGGTGCGCAAGCCGCCTGGGCGACATGCGATCTCAACCACGTTCCGGCCACGACCAAGTGTCCGAACATGGGTACCGCCGTCACCACCGCGGTGCAGTCCACAGCCCTTGGAACAAACGTGACGCTGCAATCGGGATCGCCCGCCGAAGGTTGGTACTGCGTCAGTTCAACCGGCACGATGCAATACATGGCCGACTACTCGGCACCGCCGGTGGACTGTTCGGCTGCCGGCAATGCGGTCGTCGGGCCGGGCGACTATGTCAAGATTCAGACGACCTATACTTTTGCGCCGCTATTTACCGGCTTGTCGGTTGGATCGCTGCTCCCGACCACGATCACTGCAACATCCTATGTGAGACTGACGTGATGCTGCGCCCTCGCTCAAAGCGCATGTTCCGGGACCAGCGCGGCAGCGCGGCGCTCGAATTCGCCATCGTCGGCCCGGTCTTTCTGACCCTGACAGTGGGGATGATCTATACTTGTCTCCTGCTCTTCTCGATGGGCAGCATGCAATATGCCGTCGAAGAAGGCGCGCGCTGCGCATCGGTCCAGACGCTGGTTTGCACCGATGCAACCTCGACCCAGAACCACGCCCAGTCCGTCTATTATGGGCCCTTCACCGCCCCGACATTCACATCGACCAACGCGGCTTGCGGTCACCGCGTCAGCGGTTCGTCGACTTTTTCCCTCAACATAGTCGTGACGACAGTATCCGTGCCGCTCACGGCCACGTCCTGTTTTCCGTAATCGCAAGGGTTTTGAGCCTTCAGCTCAAGGCGCCGCGAACTCCGACCTTGCGGTCCTTCGGATCGATCAAGACACCCGGATTGAGGATACCAGCCGGGTCGAGTGATTTTTTCGCGGCCGCCAATGCGCCGCGGAATAGCGGCGGCGACTGGCGATCATAGCCGCTGCGGTGATCCCGCCCGACCGCATGGTGATGGGTCACGGTACCGCCAAGGCCCACCACGATCTCGTTCGTCGCACTCTTGATCTCGCGCCATTTCGAAAGTGAATCGGCGAGTTTTCCGTTCGCGGTACCGAGCGCGGAATAGGAAAAGTATGGCGCCGGACCGTCCGGATAGATGTGCGTGAAGCGGCAGGAGATTGTCGCGTCGTGACCGCAGATTTCGCGGACCGCCGCCGCAGTCTTTTCCCTCACGCCTTCGTACAAAGCGTCGAACCGGTCCCAGGT
>JANYBR010000016.1 GCA_025360685.1 Pseudomonadota bacterium | reverse complement strand
CCGGCAGGCGGCCCGCTGTGGACGAACTGCTGGCGCATATGGTCCACGACAAGAAGGTCAAGGACGGCCGGCTCACATACATCTTGGTCCACGGCATCGGAAAGGCGTTCGTCACCAGCGAAGTGCCGCCCGATTCGGTGCGCAAAGTACTGGCCGCCTGACGAATCGTGCGCTGGTCCCCCGCAGCGGGGGATGACATTCTAGCAACCCGCCTGACACGAGATTCTGCGATGGATACGATACTTCTTGTTTCATTCGCGCCAATCGCGCTGTTGCTTGTCTTCGGAGCGTTCTTCTCCGGTTCGGAGACCGCGCTCACCGCCGTATCGCGCGGCCGCATGCACCAATTGGAGAAGGACGGTTCGCGCTCCGCCAGAGACGTCAATCGTCTGGTGGCGGATCGCGAGAGGCTGATCGGCGCGCTGCTGCTCGGCAACACGTTCGTGAACATCCTGGCGTCTTCGATCGCGACCCTGGTTCTGCAGTCGCGCTTCGGCTCGCGCACCGTCTACGTCGCGACGATCGTCATGACGATCTTGATTTTGATTTTTGTCGAAGTCCTTCCCAAGACGCTCGCGATCGCGCGCACCGACCGCTTCGCGTTGGCGGTCGCCACGCCGGTCCGGCTGGTCGTCATCGTGCTCGCGCCCGTCGTCAACGCCGTCCAGTACCTCGTCTGGCGTGTCCTGGCACTGTTCGGAGTCCGCCAGCAGGACGTCGAGGAGGTGCAGGCGCACGAGGAGATCCGCGGCACCGTTGATCTGCATCACCAGGAAGGCGCCGTCGAGCGTGAACATCGCGACATGATCGGCGGCATTCTGGATCTTCGCGAACTCCACATCGGCGACGTGATGATTCACCGAAAAAACCTGATCTCGATCGACGCCGACCTCCCGCCGCAGGACATTCTGCAGGCCGTGCTCGAATCCAATCACACGCGCGTGCCGCTGTGGCGCGAGCAGCCGGAAAACATTGTCGGCGTGCTGCATACCAAGGACATCGTCCGCGCCGTGATCGAGCGCAAGGGATCGGTCACGGGCGTCGACGTGGCCCAGCTGGCGACGAAACCCTGGTTCGTGCCCGAGACCACACCGCTCGAAGAACAGCTCAACGCGTTCCGTGAGCGACGCACGCATTTTGCGCTCGTGGTCGATGAATACGGCGTTCTTCAGGGACTCATTACCCTGGAGGATATTCTCGAGCAAATCTTTGGCGATATCCCCGACGAACACGAAGAGCTTGAACGGCCCGATGTTCGTCGGCGGCCCGATGGTTCTTTTTTGGTCGACGGCACGGTACCGGTGCGTGAACTCAATCGCGATTTGGACTGGAATCTGCCCGAAGACGAAGCGACCACCATCGCCGGTCTTGTAATTCACGAAGCCCGCACCATTCCCGAGGCCGGGCAGCGCTTCGCGTTCTTCGGCTATCAATTTGAGATTTTACGGCGCCAGCGAAACCAGATCACCGCTCTGCGGATCATTCCGCCGGCAATGGCCAAAGCGAGTGCTCCTGCCAAACCTCCGCAGGCGTAAGCGTCGTCAGCGAGAGAGCATGGACACCGTTTGGCTTCATTTCGTACGCCAGCGCCGCTTAGACGCGACGTTGCCGTTCCACGCGCGACTGGCCGGCAAAGGATTCCGAGACGATCCGAACGTTGAAATGGGTCTGTCCGCCGGGCCGAGCGCCGGAATGACCGGCATGTTTGGCGCTTTCGTCGTCGACAATGAGCTCGGCAGGCGCGAAAGCGGCCTGTAGTTTCTTGCGGATCGTCTCTGCGACGGTCATGTCAAAAGCGTTTCATGTGTTCGGCGGCGTAAGTCAAGCAATACGTTTTCTTTGTTTTTTCACGCTTCGACCCCATAATTGGTCCATGGCAACAGCCAGCAAAAAAGACAGGTTCAAATCCGACATCCGCATCAAGCCGGGCGGCAAGCGCGCGGCGCCGGAGAAGAAGACGCGTCCGTGCGCGCGCGCCGGCTGTCCCGGAGAAGGCGGTTACCGCGTCACGCGCAGCCGCGAGAATCTCGGCGAATTCATCTGGCTGTGTCTGGAGCACGCCCGCGAGCACAATGAGTCCTGGGACTTCTTTCGTGGCATGGACGAGAAATCCATCGAATCCTTCCGTAACGATGCCATCACGGGACACCGGCCGACATGGCCGCTCGGTCGGCGCACGGCTCGTATGCACAATCCCCATGGCATCCGCGTCGAAGACGATTTTGGCACTTTCCAGAACGATGCCGAACCGCAAGGCCCGCGCCGCCCCGAGCGCACTTTGACGCGTCTGCAGATGATGGCTTTCGACACGCTGCACCTGCCTCATAGCGCCACCTTGATAGAGATCAAGGCGCGGTATAAGGAACTTGTGAAGCGGTATCATCCCGACGCGAACGGCGGCGATCGGGGCGCCGAGGAGCGTCTGAAGCAGGTTATCAAAGCCTATGGCGTGTTGCGCGCCTCCGGCATGACCTAGAGGGCCTCTAGCGCCCTTGCCTCATCCGGCGGTCAATTCCCGCGGTGTGAATTTTGAGCCGGACGATCATCATGATGACTGAACAGAAGAGCCTCGATCCCGCGGCCATGCCCGACACGACCGTCGATGTGTCGAAGGTGTTCGGCATAGAAACCAAGATGAAGGTGCCGGCCTTCAAGACCGCAAACGAATATGTGCCGGATCACGACGCGGCATCGAGGTTCTTCTGTTCAGTCATCATGATGGTCGGTCCGGCTCAAGTCTCTCGATGCGGGGAATGACCGCCGGATGAGGCAAGGGCGCTGGAGGCCCTCTAGGTCATGCCGGAGGCGCGCAACACGCCATAGGCTTTGATAACCTGCTTCA
>JANYBR010000480.1 GCA_025360685.1 Pseudomonadota bacterium | reverse complement strand
GCTTTGCCGGCCGCCGCCGCGATAGTCGCGCACGTCATATTTGGCCAGATAGGTGTAGTCGGCGTGTCCGGGGCGAAACTTGTCGCGGATTTCGGTGTATTCCTTCGAGCGCTGATCCACATTTTCGATCACGAGCGCGATCGGCGTTCCGGTGGTGACCTGCGTTGCCATGCGTTCGTCCTGGAACACGCCGGAGAGGATTTTCACCGTATCGGGTTCCTGGCGCTGGCTGACGAACTTGGACTGTCCCGGACGGCGGCGTTCCATTTCGGCCTGGATGTCGGCTTCCGTCAGCGGAATTCCCGGCGGGCAGCCGTCGACCACGCAGCCGATCGCCGGTCCATGGCTCTCGCCGAAGGTCGTGACGCGAAACAGATGGCCGAACGTGTTGTAGGACATGGCCCAATCTACTTGCCGAACAGTGCTTCCGTACCCATCGACAGGCGCATCAGTCCGGCGTTGGCCATGTGGTAGCCCATCGCTTGCTCCGGCGACAAGCCGAGATAGTGCGCCCGAAGCATGGTCACGGGCAGGGCATGGGTGACGATGACGGAGTCGCGCGTCAGAGTGCCAAGAAACCGCCCGACCCGCTCGTAAACCATGGCCAGGCTCTCCCCATTCGGACGGACATAGTTCCACGGATCGGCCAGGTAATCGACATGGCGCAGGAACTCTCCGGTCGACACGCGCGAATGGTCGCCGAGGTTACCTTCCATTAGCCGTCCGTCGGCATGATATCCGGTCGCCGGCAACCCGATCTCTTCGCGCAGCAATTCCATCGTGTTGCAGGTGCGGTGAAGGGAGCTTGCGAAGAAATCGAGATCGTCAAGGCGCGGAGCGACATCGCGCAGAACGCGTCCATTGGCGCGCGCCTGTGCCCGTCCGCGTTCAGTCAGCGGCGAGTCGTCGTGCCCCGCCGCCCATCCGGCGGCGTTGTGCTCGCACTCGCCATGGCGGATGACGTAGAGGGTGAGCAAGCGGAAATCGGCCATTGGAGAACACGCGTGTTGCTTGGAACATATTCAGTTGTCATTCCCGGCGAGTTTCGCGCATCGCGCGAAGCGAGGGAAGGGGACCCAGGTGGATGGCGCACGTCTAGTTCAACCACCTGGATTCCCTTCCCCTCGCTGACGCTCGGCCGGGAATGACATTCAAGTTACACATCCAACTTCTCAACCACACTACCGCGCACGCGGAACACCGCGCCCTGCGGCTCATCGAGGTCGGAGATTTCCTTGGCGACCAAGCCCTCGAACAGTCCGCGCAGGATGCGGGTGAAGCCGCCATGGGTGACCGCGAAGGTGTCGCGCTTCACATTGATCAGCCAGCGCTCGGCGCGCTTGGCGACGTCGGCATAGCTCTCGCCGCCAGGCAGGCGGACGTTCCATTTGTCGGCTTCGCGCTTCTTGAATTCGACCGGATCGAGCGCGCGCGCCTGTTTGTGAGTCAGGCCTTCCCAGGCGCCGAGATTGATTTCCCGCAGGCGCTCGTCGGTCGCATAGGCCTTGGGCGGCAGGTCGAGATGGCTGCGGATAATCTCCATCGTCGTGCGCGCGCGTTCGAGCGGGCTTGCGACGTATTTCAGCGTGGCGACATCGCCGACATGGTGCTTCAGGATTTTCGCGATCGCCTTGGCCTGCTTGCGGCCGCGATGGGTCAGCGGAGTGTCGAGCGTGTGACCCTGATAGCGCTTTTCGATGTTTGCCTCGGTCTCGCCGTGACGGGAAAAATAGAGCGTCACGCCCTTGGGCAGGTTAGTCGCCATTGCTGTTCTTGCCGCCGACGATGTCGGGTGCGTCGATCGCTTTCATGCCGATGGCGTGATAGCCGGCATCGACATGCAGGCACTCGCCGGTCACGGCCTTGCCCATGTCCGACAGCAGATAGAGCGCAGAATTGCCGACTTCCTCGATCGTCACGTTGCGGCGCAGCGGCGAATTGTATTCGTTCCATTTGAGGATATAGCGGAAATCGCCGATGCCGCTGGCGGCGAGCGTCTTGATCGGCCCGGCGGAAATCGAATTGACGCGGATGCCCTTCTTGCCGAGATCCTCGGCCATGTAGCGCACGCTCGACTCCAACGCCGCCTTCGCCACGCCCATCACATTGTAGTGCGGCATAACTTTTTCGGCGCCATAATAGGTGAGGGTAACCAACGCTCCGCCATTGGGCATCATCTTTTCGGCACGCTGCGCCACGGCTGTGAACGAGTAGCACGAGATGTCCATCGTCATCCGGAAATTCTCCGGCGTGGTGTCGACGTAGCGGCCGTTGAGTTGCTCCTTGTCGGAGAAGCCGATGGCATGCACGACGAAATCGATGCTCGGCCACTTCTTCTGCAGCTCGGCGAAGGCGCCGTCGATCGAGCCCTGGTTGCTGACGTCGCAGTCGATCAGCGCCGCGGGATTGAGCGGCGCCACGAGCGGCACAACGCGCTTCTTGAACACCTCTCCCTGATAGGTGAACGCCAGTTCCGCGCCCGCCTTGTGCAGCGCTTCGGCAACGCCCCACGCGATGGAGCGGTCGTTGGCCACGCCCATGACGAGACCGCGCTTGCCCTTCATGAGTCCTTCGAACGCCATACCACTGCTCCAACGACGTCTACGCGCGACGGTGACGTTTGACCCGAAAGGCCAAGAAATTCAAGCATAATTGCCATTCGACCGGGTTCGCAGTTGACGGGTCTCGCTGGCATACCCACAATTCGAACAACAACCAAAGAATGGCGGGAGAAACGATCATGGGATATGCGGGCCAGCGCATCATGTGCGACGCCGATAGCCACATCATGGAAACATTCGACTGGCTAAAGGACCACGCCGATCCCGACATTCGCGACTCCATTCCGCCCCTGAAACTCGGCGGCGCGGGGCGACTCGCCGAGAAAGCAATCGCCAACGCGCTCGAGCGCCGCAAAGACCCTTCAAAGGCTGCGGAGTTGCGCGCCAACATCATCGGCGGCGCGAAGGGTTGGGGCGCGTATGGCGCGTTCGATCCCGCCGAACGCCGCCAGGCGCTCGACGATCTGGGTTTCCGCTGCCAACTTGTGTTCCCGACATTCGCACCGACACAGTTCCTCGGCGAGAAGGACCTCAAGCTGAAGTATGGCGGCACGCGCGCGCACAATCGCGCCATGGGTGCTTTCTGTTCAGGTGATCCGCGATTGATGGGCGTGGCGGTGGTGCCACTCGACGAGCCGATGCTCGCGGCGCATGAAAT
>JANYBR010000526.1 GCA_025360685.1 Pseudomonadota bacterium | reverse complement strand
TGCTCACAGTCGGTGGCAACGACACCACGCGCAACACGATCACCGGCAGCGTGGTAGCGCTAAACCAGAACCCGGAACAATACGCCAAGCTGCGGGCCAACCCCGAGCTGATCTCGAGCATGGTGTCAGAGACGATCCGCTGGCAGACACCGCTTGCCCATATGCGCCGTACAGCAATCTCTGACAGCGAGTTCAAAGGCAAGAAGATCAAAAAGGGCGACAAAGTTGTCATGTGGTACGTCTCGGGCAACCGCGACGAAGACGTAATCGAGCGGCCCAACGACTACGTCATAGACCGCGAACACCCCCGCCGTCACATCTCTTTCGGCTTTGGCATCCATCGCTGCGTCGGCAACCGGCTCGCCGAACTGCAGCTGCAGATCATTTGGGAAGAAATCATGAAGCGCTTCCCCGTGATCGAGATGGTCGGAGAACCCAAGCGGTCCTATTCGACATTCGTGAAAGGGTATGAACACCTGGACGTGGTGATTCCGAAGCGCAACTAGATCGTTTGTCCCTCATCCTTCGACAGGCTCAGGATGAGGGACTAGACTCAAGGCCTTCACCCCGAGCTTGTCGAAGGGCGAGGGCCGATCCGGAGGACATGATGACCGACAGCAATATCACCAAGGACGCGATGTATGGTGCGGTGGCGCCGAACGACTTCGAGTCGATGATCGAACTGGACCGTTACGAGCAGCGCTCCACGGCGTTCGACAAGATCATCAGCGCCACCCATGACCACTTTTGGGACCCGTTGGACAAGAAGTATATCGACTTCGACGAACCGTTCGACTTGGAGAATGAGGCGCTGATGCCCGAAGAGCAGCAACCCCTGCTGCGTCTTCCCTACATCGCCGACAAGCTGAAGGACCCCAAGGAGCGTATCCGCTTCATCAACTACATGCAGCTGTGGAACTTCTCCTCCATCCTGCATGGCGAGCAGGGTGCCCTGAATCTCTCGGCTTCGCTGTGCCACGTACTCAAAGATCAGGGCGCGCAGGAGTATGCCGCCAATCAGACGCGCGAAGAGGCCCGTCACGTCACGGCCTTCGCCAAATACATCAAATCGCGCTGGGGCCGCCCGGTGCCGTGCGGCGCGGCACTGAAGGCGCTGCTGATCGAGATCATCGAAAGCCCAGCTGTCTACAAGAAAATCATTGGCATGCAGATGCTGGTCGAAGGACTCGCCATGGGCGCCTTCGCCAACGGCTTTCGCTACAACCGCGACCCGCTCGCCCGCAAGCTGTTCCAGCTGGTGATGACCGACGAGGCCTTCCATCATAAGTTCGGCAAGATCTGGGCGGACAAGACGATTCCCAAGCTGACCGAGTCCGAGCGCAACCTGGTAGAGGACTGGGCGGCGCATTGCGCGCAGTCGCTGCTCTTCAACAACGGCTCGCCAGCCCAGCAGCAGATCATTTACGGCAAGTTCGGTCTCGATCCGGAGCGGGTGCTCGCCGACATCATGGAGCGACGCAAAAACAAGGATCCCAAGAAGCGCTTCAAGGGCGAGACCAATGTCTTCCGCGTCTTGATCAAAACCCTTCTCAACGCCGGACTGATCACCGAGCGTACGCGCGGCTTCTATGGCATGTACATAGACATGGACGAGCTGTCAGCAGAAGGCACCCGCATGGTCGGTGACGACATCGCCGAGGAAGGCATCCGTTACCTGCAGGCGATCAACTTCAAGGAAAACGACGCGGAGAAGCGGCGCGCTGCGGCCACACTCGCGGCGGAGTAGGGCCCCCAGCGCTCGGTCACGCGACTGGACACTTTTATCGCAGCTTCGTGCAGAAGCGACTTGAATACCGGATATCGCTGACGTTGCTGGTGGTCGGACGTTTGGTGCACTTCAGTTCGAACATCCCGCGGTCAATTTCGTAGTGGCCCCGTGGCAGGCGCAAAGGTGATGCGTCCGGTTTCCGAAATTGTCGACCTTGACACGGACCCTTCGACCAACTCGTAGCCCATCAGCGCAAACGTACGTCCGCCGATAAAGATCGGTCGCGCGTTGCCGTACCAATCCACGCAAGAGGCGACACACCTGTCATCGACGACGCCTTCGCTGTGGGCAGCCAGTTCACCGAGTGGAGAGAATCGAGCGTCCGAGCGGCGCAGGAAAATCATCGCCGCTGAGGTGTCGAAAAGCTGTCGATTGCCGGCCGTTGCGGGCCTGGAAACCGGCAGGCCGAGCACGCCGCTGCTGTCGTCGCCTCTCGGGTCGGGATTGAAGAAAAATCCGTGGCTGCGGGTTTCCGATTGCGCTGCACCGGTCAGCACATAGCGGTCTCCGATCTGCGGTTCGGCGCCCAGGGTCACGGACGAGAAGTACACATTGTGCGAGTCGCTTCCGACTACCACCGCGTCATGACCCATGACCTCGATCCTGTCTACGCCATGGGGTAGGACGAGTTGGGTGACTTTGCCCCCGTCGACGGGTGCAATCACGAGCGTCGAATTATAATCCTGCGGCGAACCCCAGCTGGTGCCGGAACCATAGAGCACGTAGTCGCCGACAAAACGGTTGTGAAATGCGGAGTAGTGAATGTCCTTTGGCGACGGCAGATTACGGTAGCGGGCCGGACCGGCTTCGTTCAATCCGTTTCCGAACGATGCAAGCGGAATCTGCAACAGCGACACGGCGCCTTCCGAGAACTCCGGCGACCACATCGCGTCTCCGCCGCCCTGGGAACGAACAAGAACACGCAACGCGGCGGCGTCTTCGCGGAAGGAGAACTGGTCCTCGGGCGCGCCGCGCACGCCGATGGCGGATGGTGCGCCGCCGTCGAGCGGCAGGCGGTAGAGTAGTGCGGTGGCACGCTTTCTCGGTCCAGACTGGCCCCAGAATGGAATGACCCATACATAGACGGCTCGTGACGACACGTAAAACGTGCGGCCGTCCGGCCCGAACACGCTTGTCGCCTTGCAGGCAAGGATCGCAGCCGTCAGGTCGCAAAAGCTGACCGTGTGCACGGTATCGATTTGATCGTCCGGCAGATCGGGTGGCAGATAGACCTCGCGCGCGGTGCCGATGCGTTCGAACTTGGCTTCGGTTCCGGTCCATCGGCGCAAGGCGGGCAGTGCCACACTGGGATCGGCGTCGCCATAGGGCAGATAGCGGGGCGAGTAGAGGATGAGTTGGTGGCCGATCAGGCGCGACGCGTAGTTGCGCGACGAGTAGTAGTCATTGGAACGCATCTGGTAAGCGTCCTGAAATTCCAGATGGCCGCGCGAGTCGATATGGAAGCGGTTGATTTCCGTACCGCCGCGTTGGTAGCTGTAACCGATGACGACAATGCGGTCGCCGGAGATCAGCATCTCGTCGTACCAGTCGGCACTCGCATCCACGCCGGGCGGATAGGCGTTGATCGAGTCGATCGGGTGCATGCCGCGCTCGGCGAGCGAGACCGTGAACAGCCGGCCGCGGCGCAGGATCACAAGCGCGTCACCGTGCTGCTTGACGATATCGCCCTCGTCGACGCCCGATACCTGGTTGTTGGTGATGCCCGGCGCCGCCGCTTTTTCAGCAGTCACAACTACCGATGCCATATCACTTGCTTGCGCCGGTGGGGGAGGTGGTGGGGAAGGTGGTGGCAAAGGCCGGTGGAGGCGATGCTTGAGGTAGTATGCAAGCTGGGCCTCACTGCGGAACGCGATGAGGGTGGCAGGCGCCGTCGCGATGTTCGGCAGCGCGACGAAAGCCAATACGTAGAGTAGCATCCCAGCCACGCGCCCGAACGTCGAATGCATCGAAGTCTGCATACCCGCCTCCCAATTTGCTCCGCGCTCGGTGGAACCCCGACCGGAACCAGTTCAGGCTGAACATCAAAAAAGGCCAAATTTGGCACGCGCAGAAATCGCACCGATGAGCTCGCGCAAATGTGTGAGCAATTGGTCGTCACCTTGCAGGCTACGGCGCCGTGGCGCCAGTTCGATAGCGCCTGAATTGACTTGGCTACCCGGCTGGAGCTGCGCAAACCGAACTGCGGCCACCTTCATTCTTGCAAGTTGCGGCGAGCGCCATACCCGCTGCCGCGCAGCTCGATATGGTGCCGGAGGTGAGAATCGAACTCACGACCTACCCCTTACCAAAGCGACGCGCAATTTCTAATAGGGGTGCGTTCTCAACGTGTTAGATCAACATTCGCGATGGGCTGTACCGGAAATGCGCAAGCGCTACGGGCGGCGAAGTCGAATCCGCTTGTCCTTGATCGGCTTCACGTTCGCATCGTTCACGATCACCGTGGGCAACAGATCAACCGCCTTGGCTGTTTCGCCCGGAACGACATGGCTGTATCGTATGACGGCGTTGATGCTCTTCCATCCGCCATCTTCCATGACACCCCTCAAATCTCGCTTGGCGTAAAGCCGGAGCCAGGTCGCGTAGGTGTGGCGTCCAAGTTGATGTGGCGAGAGATACGGTACACCGGCGCGTCTGCAAGCGGTCCTAAGCGGCCTGTAGACGTGGCACTTGTCCGCCCAGGGAAACATCTTGCCATGCCGCTGGGCCTCGGGCACGAGCGCCAACTCCGTCAACAAGGGATCTGAGACGTGGCCGGTACGCATCTCTCCATTCTTCGTACGCCGGAAAACCAAGGTCCGTTCCGACAGGTTCACGTCGGCGTCCCAGTCTAGCCGCAGGGCTTCGGAAAGCCGCGGACCCGTGTACGCCAAGACTACCAGTAAGCGCCGCAGGCGTGGTCCGCAGTGCGGTAGCACCTTTGCAAACCAGTCCGGCGTGGCCCACTTGACCGCAGTAGGCTTGACCTTCGGTCCTTTAATTACAGGGCGTCCACACCAACCTTTGCCCGCGGCATGGTTCAACACCGCGCACAGCGGCCCGTAAACGTGACGGCGACGAGTTGCTGGTCCCGCAGTGGGGCACAACTTCAGAGCGGCTTCGTCGGCTTCGACCTGACCGATCTTCCCCACTGGCGTTTCTTGAAATTGTCCCAGTAGCGATGTCCAGCGACCGGTCTTGGAGTCGAATGTACCTAAGTGTTTTGCTTCGCCACCGGACTCCAAATACGAGACTGCCGCCTTTGCAAACGTGACTGGCGCCGCGACACCAAACACCGACTGATGAAGGAGTTGGCTTTCACGCCTTATGCGTATCGCTTCTGCGGCTTCTTGGTTGTCAGTGCCACAAGTTTCGTAAACTCTTTGGCCTCTGACCGCTCCGCGGACGTAGTAGTGGCCGGAGCCTTTTCGCTTGACGAGTTTGAGTGGCACTGTTTCAACGCCTCATAAAGACGGATTAAGTCGTCAGGTGAAATGATAACTTTTCGGCCAACCCGAGCATGTAACGGGTCCTGTGGCAGCGATACTCGGAGCTCCTTCAACTTCGTCGCAAGTGTTTTCGTCGAGACGCGCAACGCCGCCGCCGCCTCACTTAAAGTATAGCACGACCGGCGGTCAGTTGCAGGGGACAAGTCGCGCAAACCTATGCGCTCCCGATCCGCGAAGTGAGTTGGGCGACTTCCAAATCTGTACCGCGAGTGTCGATGCTGTCGGTACGCTAAGCACGCTCGATGCAATGCGCACGTACCCTCAATTGATGCCGACGCTTCGTAATTAAGGGTACGTGCGGAAATCCCTTCGAGGATGGAACGTCGCTTCTCATCAACAGATGGAGTTTGCGATGAATACCGAAGACGATGAAGTTCTTGTGCTGAAAATCCGTTCCGCTTGGAAAAGCAGTTCCGCGCTCGCGGAATTTCTGTCATCAAATCGAATGTCAACCGCGTTGTTCAAACCGGGCGAGGACGAATACGAGCGCGTTTTTGTTCTCGGCTACAAAGTTCTATGCGAGCGGGGTGATGAGGCGGAGTCAAACGCTGTGCTCAAGGAGCTTCGCACTAGACCTGGCCACATCGCGACCGAAGCTCCTATCGCCACAATCCTTCGCGACATCATCGTCTACGACGGCGAAAAAGACGCCTCTCGCCTCACACGAGACAAGGCCGTCATGCAGCTCCTCGTGCTCGATGACGTGCCTGTCGGCGAAGCTGGTCAGTATTTACAAGAGCGGGGCGGCTTTCAGGCCTGCTATCTGACTTACCGCCAACGGCGGCGCGGAGAGTCGTCATTGGCTGACGAGTCCTACGCCGAACGCGCCAAAAGATCGCTTAGAATCCTTCTGACGGGTCCGCTCAAGTCCGAGGCGGATGGTGCGCTGGCCTATGTGGAAAGAACAGCACGTGGCCCCGCGATCGGACAATCTGTTCGCGTTCCAAAGCTCAATACCCTGGACGAGGAGAATGAGTTCTGGGACCTCGTAGAAGCAGCGGTTGCCAAGTATG
>JANYBR010000486.1 GCA_025360685.1 Pseudomonadota bacterium | reverse complement strand
GCACCTGCACTGGGCGATGAACTGGTTTCAGGTCAAGCTTGACCCTTCGCTTTCGACGCGAACGCCGTTGCCTCCCAGGACCTGAAGCGCGCGTTTCCCGCGCACCTGATCCTGCTCGCGACCGGTAGGCCAGCGCCGGTGAATCCAGAGCCATTGCGAAGGCCTCGCTCGTACGCACTTTTCGACTGCATCATTGATCGCACAAGTCAGCGCGTAAATGTCCCGATCCTCATCACCTGTTGGCGAGTAGACTATCGGCGGATGGATGGTCATGCGAAAGTGAGAGCCCTTCAGCCGTTCGTTCGAAGCCGGCAACAAGGTCGCCCCAAGCTTGATTGCGAGCATCGCCGGCGCCGGCGTGGTCATCGCGTCCCGGCCGAAGAAGGGGGCGGCGATACCTTCATTGGTTTTCTGGTCAGCAAGAAGAAAAATCGCCTTGCCGCGGCGGAGCAAGGTGAAGATGCGCCGCGTGCCGCGGGGTCCCTTCGCAATCTGGTCCGCGGGGCCGTTCTTGATGCGCTGCTTGACCAGCCAGCGATCGACGATCGGATTGTTCTGCGGACGGTATACTTCGCCGCCCTCGAAACCGAGCTGCGCCGCGACGAAGGGCATCATCTCCCAATTCGCGAAGTGACCGGAGAAGAACATTACGCCGTTGCCATGCGCGATTGCAGCGTGGCCGACCTCGGCATTGACAATTTCAAGCCGTGGATTTGCACCGTGTACGGAGAATTTATCGAGGTGCGCATACTCTGCGACGGTGCGTCCCAGATTGTCGCACATCTCAAGGATGATCTCCTCGCGTTCCGAGTCGGTTTTTTCCGGGAACGCGTAGCGAAGATTGTCGCGTGCACGGTCCATGATGATGCGCACGCGATAAAAAATATTCCGGCCGACAAACCCGCCAACCACAGACGCCAATCTGAGACCGAGGGCGCGGCAGAATCCGATATAGGCAAAAAATGCTAAAGCCTCCGCGCCATAGCGAAGCCTGCTCAAGAACGGCAATGAATCTTGGGCCTTGGTGCTCATTCTGTCTGCGGCGGTAGACCACGTGGGACGAGAGTGTCAAGCAAGCTCTCAAGCGGTTCGCGGTCGTTAAATTCGATACGCACGCGCAGTGGCACGATTCCGCCGCGCTCGGCGGGGTTCAGTCTCGCAAAGTCCTTTTCCGTGGTGACAAGCATTGCGTCGAAGGTGCTGGCCTTGGTTTTCATTTGCGCCAGTTCAGCTGCGGTATAATAGTGATGGTCGGCGAAGGGTAGTGCTTCAACGATCCGCGCGCCCGTGCTGGCCAGGGTTGAGAAGAATTTCTCCGGCTGCCCAATGCCTGCAAATCCGACTACGCGCTGGCCGATCCAACTTTTTTCGACGACTGGAATCGTACGCGCGCGGATTTTCAGTAAGTTTATCCCAGCAAGCCCGGACGGATTTGAATCGCCGTTAACGATAATTGCGTCGGCACGCTTTAATCCCTGCGCCACGGGTTCGCGCAGAAGACCGGCAGGCAGCACCCGGTTGTTGCCAAATCCGGTCTCGGCATCGATCACGACCAGCGACAAGTCTTTCTCGAGCGAGAAGTTCTGGTGACCGTCATCCATGACGATAACGCTGAAGCCTTCCTTTTCGGCGAGGCGGGCGCCCGCCGTCCGATTGCGCGATATGATCACGGGAGCGACGGCCGCTAGCAGCAGCGGCTCGTCCCCGATTTGCGTGGCAAGATCGTCCGGCGCGACGAGCGCCGGTCCGCCAACCTTCCCACCATAGCCTCGGCTCAAGAAGACCGGACGCGCGCCTCTTGCAATCAATATGCGGGCGATCTCCATGGCTATCGGCGTTTTGCCCGCGCCGCCGGCGGTAAGATTACCGACGCAGATGACTTTGCATCTGGATCGGTATCTGACCGTGTGAGAAGCGCGGTAGGCGATGCTGGCTCCGTACAACCAGCCGATAGGCGTCAGGAGCGCGATCGCGAGGCGCGAAATCGGGTCGCGACCGGCCCAAAAATCAGGCGCGCGCATGGCGAGCCAAGAGGCCGGCAACAGCAGCAATGGTCTTCTCGACCGCTCCCCCGAGTGCAGCCGCACCGCTGGCTGCAGCGTCGCCCAGTTCCTTGGCCTTGGTGGGGTCGGCGAGCAGGCGTTCAGCGAGCGCCGCTATCTCAACGCTAGTTCTGACGCGGCCCACGCCTTGGGCACCAAGAACAGCGTCGAATGCCGACTGTGAATTGAACGTGTGCGGGCCCGCGATGACTGCGCAGTGCAAACGTGCCGGTTCCAGAGGATTGTGACCGCCTTTGGGGACGAGCGTGCCGCCCACGAACGCGAAAGACGCAAGTCGATAGAACAGCCCCAATTCGCCCATCGTGTCGGCGATGTAGATTGCGGTGTCGCGCTTGATAGAACCTCCTTCGGATCTGCGCTGGCAATTCCGGGTTGCGCAAAGTTGCACAAGTTCGGCGCCTCGCACCGGATGACGTGGGACTATGATTGTCAACAGATCCGGAAACTTCTGCCGTAGTGTGTCGTGAACCGGCAAGATCGTCTCGTCTTCGCCGGAATGGGTTTGTGCAGCCAGCAGGATTGGGCGTCCTTCGGTCGCGACTTTTAATTTGTCCAATTTTGCGTGATCAAACTGCAAGGGTGGAGCGTCTTCTTTCAAGCTACCCGCCACGCGCACATCCGGGGCACCGAGCAAGCGAAAGCGCGTGGCGATTTCTTCGTCCTGTGCAAGACACACGTCAAATGTAGAAAGAATGGCCGCGACTGTCTGGCGTGCCCAGCGCCAGCCTTCGAACGAACGTTGCGAGATGCGCGCATTGACCAACGCCAGGCGAGCGCCACTCTTCTTTGCGCCAAGGATCAGGTTCGGCCACAGATCAGAGTCGACGAAAAGACCGATTTCCGGCTGCCAGTACTGTAGGAATCTCTCCGTGGCCGCGGGCGTATCGAGTGGCACAAACTGGTGTATCGCGCCGTCGGGCAATTGCGTCCGCATCAACTCGGCCGACGTTACGGTGCCGCTCGTCACCAGTACCTTGCTGCCGCGCGACATGATCGCTTCGATCAGAGGCAGCGCCGCGAGGCACTCTCCATTGCTGGCGCCGTGGACCCATACGAGTTTGCCGTCAGGGCGGGGTACGCTTGCAATACCGAGGCGTTCCGCAACGCGATTGCTATCTTCCTTGCCGCGCTTCCCACGTCGCCGAAGTAGCAGGGGCACCGCAGGCGAGACGATGATCGTGGCCAGGCGATAGGCCTGAATGCCGAGCGGCACTTTTGCCATCAAGGTTGCTCCGGCCGATCACGAAAATCGTGCTGGTATAGTCGTGCATACAGCCCGCCACATGCGATCAGTTCACCGTGTGATCCCGACTCGACAACGTGGCCGTGATCGAGCACGTAGATCCTGCTGGCATCGAGCACGGTTGTCAGACGATGAGCGATGACAATGGTAGTGCGATCCTTCATGAGTCGCGTCAACGCTTCTTGCACCTGACGTTCGCTTTCGGTGTCCAGGGCGGACGTCGCTTCGTCCAGCAGCAGTATCGGCGCATTACGCAGCATGGCACGAGCGATCGCTATCCTCTGGCGCTGCCCGCCTGACAACTTCAAGCCGCCTTCACCGACGCGCGTGTCATAGCCTTGCGGCAGATGACGAATAAACTCATCGGCAGCCGCATTTCGTGCCGCGGTTTCGATTTCGGTGCGGCTTGCGCCCAGACTCCCGAGCCCAATGTTTTCTGCGACCGTCTCGTCGAACAGCATCGCTTCCTGTGTGACAAGCGCAATGTTTCGGCGCAGGGAGTGTAAGGTTACCGCTCGGATGTCCTGTCCATCGATGCTGATTGTTCCGGATTCGATCTCGTAGAAGCGCAACAGAAGATTGAAGATGGTGCTTTTCCCGGCGCCCGACGGACCAACGAGGGCGATTTTCTTCCCTGGCGCGATCTCGAGCGAGACATCAGCAATTGAAGGCGCGTGGTCGCGGTAGGAAAAATGTACGTTCTGGAATTTGACCGATCCGCCCTGTGGCGCGGGACGAACAGTAAGTTCTCGGGCGTTCGACGCGTCGACTATTTGTGGTTTTGCATCGATTACGGCGAATACACGGTTGGCGGCAGCTACACCGCTGGATACGACGGGCCAAAGCTGACTGAGATTTCGGACCGGTTGCAGGGCCAGCAACATGGCTGTCAGAAACGCCATGAAATCGTTCAGTTCGAGTTTGGCGTGAAGTGACTGGAAGCCCGCATAATATAGCGTGACAGCGAACACCAAGCCGGCAAAGAGATCGGTTGTCGGAACCGCGGCCGCACGCCTGCGAACAACCTTGAGCATTGACTGCAGTCGCGTCGATAGACGTTTGGAGGCGCGTGCGGCGAAATGCGACTCCAGTCCATACGCCTTTACGATTCGCCGGCCGTCCAAGGCTTCCGACAAGGATGTCGCTAGATCACCAGTTTGCTCCATGCTCCGCGTAGAAGCGCGGCGCATCGAGCTGCCGATGCGTTCCATCGCCCAGGCCACCGGCGGCAGGACGACGAGCGCAATGAGCGTGAGCTGCCAGTCCTCGTAGATCATGGCTGCGGAGAAAGCGACGAGTTGTGCTGTCTCCAGGCCGAAAGCCGCCACGCCGCGCGTAATCGCGTCGCGCATTAGCGTCGCATCGTACAGCATGGTCGAGACGAACTGGCTCGAATGAACTGCGTTCAGCGACGCCAGATCGCGCTGAATCAACCCGCCAAACAGGTCACGCTGCGCTGCCGTCACCACGCGCTCGCCAACCGAGTCGATCAAGGTCTGTTGTCCGTACCAGCTTATGGCGCGAATGGTCATGAGCGCGATCACCAGGAGGGGGACGATCGCCAGCATGCCCGCCTGCTTTTCGAGAAAGAGGTGCTTCACAGTGTAGTTGACGATGAAGGGAAATGTGCCGCTGGCGGCAGAAGTCACGATCATGCAGACAAGGGCGGCGCCAAATGTCGTCCACTGGTCGCGGACATAGTCATGAAACAGACGTCGAATGACGTGAACGTTTCCAGCTTCTGTGTCACGTACGCTTACAGCAGTCGGGGCCGGAGCCGCGACGCCCGATCGGGCCTGTAAGTGTGTGTTCGTGGTCATGGAGGGGCGGCATAGCACGGCCTGACCGGCGCGGGCGAGAGCAGCGAAACTAGGTCCGTTAACTTTTGGAGTCCGGCTCCATGAGTCGATGAATGTGAACGACAAAATAGCGCATCTGAGCGTTGTCCACGGTGGCTTGTGACTTGCTCCGCCATGCGTTCAGCGCCGAGGCGTAGTTCGGGAACATCCCGACCATATCGAGCTTTGCAAGGTCCTTGAAAGTGATGTCGGTGGGCGAGACCAATTCGCCACCAAAAACCAGATGGAGCAATTGGTTTGGTTTGTGTTCCGCCATGTCCGCCTCTATCCACGTGGAAGGTTCAGATGGCCGATGCGTGCCATCAGGTGCCCATGCAGGTTCGGTCCGGCCGCGACTATTGAAGGTTGCAAGGTACTTTGGCGATTATAGCGCAGTTTCGCACCGCTATGGGTCGTGACGATGCCCCCTGCTTCGCTCACAATTATTTCGGCCGCCGCCAGGTCCCAGTCGTGCTTGGCGGACAAAGCCATCATGGCGTCGAACTGGCCTGACGCGACGAGTACCATGCGGTAGGCGATGGAATTGCGTGTTTCGATCTCCATCGAGGGCCATGGCACATTTGGCGCGGTGTTCCAGGCGGGGTGGGCAAACATGGGCTTGTCGCCGAGCATACGGCAATGTGCGACACTGTCTCGGTCGCTAACTTTGGCTGGCATGCCGTTTACGAATGCGCCGCCTCCCAAGTGGGCCGTGAAGCATTCTTCGGTGATCGGATTGTAAACCGCCCCTGCGACCGGACCACCGTCGCAGACGATGCCGGCGCAGATCGTGAAATGTGGACGGCCCTTCATGAACGCAACTGTGCCGTCGATCGGGTCGACGACGAACACCGCCTCCGCGGACAGACGGGCAGGATCGTCTTCCGTCTCTTCCGACAGCCAGCCATAGTCAGGCCGAGCGGCCCGGAAATGTTCGCGAAGGAATTTGTCGACCGCTAGGTCGGCTTCGGTTACCGGATTGCCCTTGCCCTTGTCCCACTTTTTGTAGGTACCGCCAAAAAATGAGCGGGCAATTTTTCCGGCTTCGCGTACACCGTCCTCGAGCAATGCAAGGTCGGCGGCCGCGTCATCACGCGCCGGCAACGGTCATGCCTTCCACGCGTACGGTCGGGGCGTTCGTGCCATAGCGAAATACCAGATCGCTCGCAGCGGTAGCATTGCGGAACATATCTTTCAGATTTCCCGCAATTGTTACTTCCGAGACCGGATAGGCGAGCTTGCCATTCTCGATCCAAAAACCGGCTGCGCCTCGGCTATAATCGCCGGTGACGCCGTTGACGCCCATACCAATCAATTCAGTGACATAGAACCCCTGCTTAATGTCTGACATCAACGCATCCGGCGTCGCCGATCCCGCCTCCATGTAAAGGTTGGTTGGCGATGGCGCGGGTGGTCCGCCGGTGCCGCGAGCGGCATGGCCTGTGGTGGCAAGACCGAGTTGTTTGGCGCTGGCGCAGTCGAGTAGCCAAGTCCTCAACACGCCATTCTCTATCAGGCCACGTTTTTGATTGGCGACGCCTTCGCCATCGAATGGCTTGGAGCGCAGGCCGCGGATGCGGTGTGGGTCGTCAACGATGTTGATCGAGCGCGAAAACACCTCTTTGTCCAGCATGTCCTTCAGAAAGCTCACGCCGCGTGCGATCGACGTGCCAGAGATCGCGCCTGCGAGATGTCCGACGAGCCCGCCGGAAACGCGCGGGTCATAGACGATCGTCACGGCTTGCGATTTCGCTTTGCGCGGATTTAGTCGCCCGACCGCACGCTCGCCAGCGCTCATTCCAACCGACTCGGGGCTGAGCAGGTCGGCGCGATGGCGCGCCGAGGCCTGATCGTAGTCGCGTTCCATGCCTGTGCCGGCTCCCGCCAAGACAGCGACGCCGATGCCATGACTGGTGCCGGAGTATGAACCGAAAAACCCTTCGCTGGTGGCCAGTGCGATCGATGAACGGCCGAAGCTGGCTCCGCCGCCCTCAGAGTTGGTTACGCCTTTGACAGCCATCGCGGCTCCCTCGACGCTGCGTGCAAGCTCCACCAGCGCATCGGCCGAAGGTTCAAGCGCGTCTTCGAGATCGAGTGATGGAAAACTTGTTGCAAGCCTGTCGCGCGGGGCCAATCCGGCATACTTGTCCTCCGGCGCAAGTCTCGCCATTGCGACGGCTCGACCGGGCAATTGGGACAGCGCATCCCGCGCGAAGTCCGTCGACGAAACAAACGCCACTTTCTGGCCGACGAATACGCGCAGACCCAAATCGTACGACTCAGCCCTTTCGACGTCCTCAAGCTTACCAAGGCGGTAGGACACGCTCGACGAAATGCTTTCCACCACCAGGGCATCGGCCGCGTCCGCGCCAGCCGACTTTGCGGCTTTGATCAGGTTTTCCAATACTTCGTGCCGGTTGGCGCGCGTCATTCGTCAACTCTTTGCCTGAAGGGTGGCGGGCATGTCCTGAAAACCTCGGATTGCGAGACGCATAAGTAGAGCAGTTCCGGACCGGGTCAAGCGAGCTACGCGTAACCACAATGACCTACTTGCGGGTAGGTTTGCTGCCCCCTGGCAGACCCAGTCTCGGCCACTTCTCTGTCACCGTGCGTACCACGGCATCGTCCATCCGGATCAGGCGGCCCCATTCGCGCTTGGTTTCCGGCGGAAGCTTGTTGGTAGCGTCCAGGCCGATCTTGGATCCCAACCCGCTCTCTGGCGAAGCGAAGTCCAGATAGTCGATCGGCGTATTCTCTATGAGCGTGATGTCGCGCGCCGGATCCATGCGGGTCGACACTGCCCACATGACATCCTTCCAGTCGCGGGCGTTGATGTCCTCATCCACCACGATCACCCATTTGGTGTACATGAACTGTCGCAAATAGGACCACACGGCCATCATCACGCGCTTGGCGTGGCCGGGATAGGTTTTTTTAATGCTCACGACGGCGATGCGATAGCTGCAACCTTCCGGCGGCAGCCAGAAGTCGACGATCTCCGGAAATTGTTGCTTGAGAAGCGGCACAAAAACTTCATTCAGCGCCTCGCCAAGAACGCTTGGCTCGTCCGGCGGGCGTCCGGTGTAGGTGGATAGATAGATCGGTTTGTGCCGCATCGTAATGGCGGTGACTGTAAACACGGGAAACTGCTCGACCGAATTGTAGTATCCGGTGTGATCGCCATACGGACCCTCGTCGCGATAGTCCGTAAGCGAGACTTCGCCTTCGAGAATGATCTCCGCTTCTGCTGGCACCTTGAGCGGCTGGCTCACGCAGTCGACAAGTTCGACACGCTGGCCACGGAGCAGACCGGCAAACTGATATTCGGAAAGAGTGTCGGGAACGGGCGTTACCGCCGCCAAGATCGTGCCCGGATCGGCGCCGAGCACGATGGCCGCCGGTAGCGGCGCGACTTTCTCTTTCGCCCAACGCGCATGATGCTGCGCACCGCCGCGATGACGCAGCCAGCGCATGAGGGTCTGGTTACGGTTCAGAACCTGCATGCGATAGATGCCCAGATTGTAGTTGTCTTCGCGCGCTTCTCCGGGCCCCTTGGTCACGACCAGTGGCCAAGTTATGAGGGGCGCAGGTTCGCCCGGCCAGCACGATTGGATCGGCAACTTGCTCAAATCGACCTGCTCACCGCGCAGTACGACTTCTTGGCACGGCGCACGCGACACGCTCTTTGGTTTCATTGCCAGGATCGTCTTCGCCAGAGGCAGCAATTCGATGGCTTCGCCAAAGCTGCGCGGTGGCTGGGGCTGGCGCAAAGTGGCAAGCACTTCGCCAACTTCGCGCAGCGATTTCGCGTCTGTTCTTTCCTTGTCGTCCATGGTGACGCCCATGGCGACACGTTTCACGGTGCCGAAGAGGTTGACTAGCACCGGAATATCGCTCGGCGAGCCATCCACCTTGAGCGGCTTCTCGAAGATGACGGCCGGTCCGCCGTTTGAGATGAGCCTGCTTTGGATTTCCGTCATTTCGAGCACAGTCGAAACCGGTTCGTGCACGCGCACGAGTTCGCCGGCGGACTCGAGCTTCGAAATAAAGTCGCGCAGGGAGCGGTAAGTCATTGCAACAAACTAGACCGCTCCTGGGGCTACGTCACTCCGCGGGGTTCTGCTCGATCGAATAGGGCGACTTTTTGGCGTGGCTGCGCGCGTAAAGGACATACACCACCATTCCGATCACAAACCAGACGACGAATCGGATCCAGGTTTCGATCGGAAGGCCAGCCATCATGGCGCCGCAGACGAGAATGCCGCCGATCGGAACGAGTGGCACCAGTGGCGTGCGGAACGGACGCCGTGCGTTCGGCATAGTGCGACGCAATACGAGCACACTGATGCAAACGATAACGAAGGCGGCCAACGTACCGATGGACACCAGTTCGATCAGCAAGTCGTGGGGCAGGAAAGCGGCCAGAAGCGCCGCGACTGAGCCGATGACAATCGTCGAAACATGGGGCGTGCGGAATCTGGGATGCACGCGGCTGAAAAAGGGCGGCAACATCCCGTCACGTGACATGGCGTAGAAAATACGTGCTTGACCAAGTAGCAGTACCAGCACGACAGTACCCAGACCGAGGACCGCGCCGACGTTGACGAACGGTACGAGCCAGGCGAGACCCGGGACTTGGCCAACTGCGAGCGCGACCGGTTGCGGCACGTTCAATGTCGTGTACTTCGCAATGCCGGTGAGCACGAGCGACATCAGCATGTAGAGCACCGTGCAGATGATCAGCGATCCCAGAATGCCGATCGGCATGTCACGCTGTGGGTTGCGCGCCTCCTGTGCGGCGACTGACACCGCGTCGAACCCGATATAGGCGAAGAACACAACGCCTGAAGCGCGCAGAATTCCACTCCAGCCAAATGCACCGAATGTACCGGTGTTGGGCGGGATGAAAGGCGTCAGATTGTCCGTGTTGAGATATTGCAGGCCAAATATGATCACGAGAATGACGACGATCAGCTTCAGGAGCACCATCAAGCCGTTGAAGGTCGCTGACGCCCGGATTCCAATCACAAGCAAGGTCGAGAGGCCCAGGATCAACAGCGTGGCGGGAACGTTTATGATCGCGCCGCTGAA
>JANYBR010000483.1 GCA_025360685.1 Pseudomonadota bacterium | reverse complement strand
GCCTGGGGGACACGAAGAGAATCCACGTCTCCGACCCGACTTAAATACGCGTACCGGTTTTGTTCCGAGTTGGCAATATGTTCTTTTTGATGGGCGATTATATCTTTGACAAATGCAGATAAGATCAGCGAACCCAGTTTCGCCGGTTGCGAGTGTTTGCGTTGGGGTTTTTCTTCATCGCCTGACTCCATTCCACGCCATCGGGCTCCCGATAGTCCTCGACGCCCGGAATGCGGCCGATCAGATCATCAAGGTTTGTCAGCTGGTTTTCGATGCCGGTAAGTTTCTCGCTTACCTTCTCGCTGGCCTCAACGATCATGGAAGAGCCGACCGCTACAACAATACAGATCATTGCCAGGCCGAAGAGGACTCCGATCTCAAACAGCGTCATCGGATTTCTTTACCGGGGACTTGGCAGCCGTCGCCACCTTCTTCAGCTTCGCTTTGAAGGCCTCTTCGTCATCGTCGCATTCCAGATCGCGCGCCAAGTCGCGGAATTTGTCGGCTTGGCTCTTTTCGTCGGAGGCCATTTTATTCATCTCCCGGTGGGAGTTCATCGTGAGGCTGAAGGTCCAAGGCCGTTTGAATGAATGACTCGGGGAGCGGAACGTCTGCAATGCCGATTGCGGTAATGCCCAACATTCGCGCGCGGTGAGCAAGCCCTTTATCGTCGGTATAGATTTCAGAGACATTGGCCACGCGACAGATAGCAATTATCTGCCGATCAAGTTTTACCTTTTGGTATGGCTCCGCCTGATTCCTATCGTCGTGAGCGGCAAACGTATCGCGATTAAGCAGAGCGAGTTCCGCCGCGCAGCGCGCGTCGAATGCGACAATCTCGAAGACCCGAGATCGGCTTACCGTATTGATATATTGCTGGGCCTCGGGGCCGATTGCAGTCAACAATTCGGCGCAAGCTGGCGTGGGGAGTATGATTTTGCGGTGCTCCTTTTGGAGCTTTTGAATTAACGCTTCACCACGTTCCCTCGCATGCTCGACCTCCCTTCCTGTGGATTGGTCGAGGGGAACCCGACCTTTCGGGTTCAACAGAATGCTTAGCATCGTATTATCGAAGGCGACCGCGCTCACAGGGGCTCCTCGCGCTCGCGGAGCATGGCCTCTGCGGCATCGTCGGGCCAAACGACTTCGAGTTGCCGGAGCCGGTCAATCACAGTTTCCAAGGACTCATCACTAATGGTTTCGTAGGACTGAACCTCCATTTTGGTAAGGCTCCAGACTCCATCTTCGTCTCGCGCCCAAATGCCGATTCCATTAACCCGGATTGGCTCATAGATGAGCCGTGCCATGTCTTTAACCATATGATGTTTGACGGTGAACCCGCTCAGAGTCCTTCCGTCAAGATCGGTCATTTGAATCGTCGCAAAGTCGCCGTCACCGCCGATGCGTATCAGCTTGCCATCTACCTGGGAGGATTGACGAATACCGGTGAGAACCCCGGTGTCCTCTGGGGCCGGCGGAACCTCCAGAACCGTCCGATCTGCCGTGCGAAGTTGGGCGGGTCGGCGCTCAGGATCTCGCGAGTCGCGGCGAACGAAACGCCTGAGACGATTGTATGCCCGCGATTGGGCTTGGTTACCCTCACCACGGCCAACACGGCGAGCCTGTTCCTTGACCCTCTCTGCCGCAGCGGTGGGAACATGGAAGACGGGGGCGGTGCTGGAGGTCTCCATCTTAACGAGATGAAGGTTCTCGGCGTCTCCCACGACGACAGCAATCTCGCTCAAATATTCAAGCAAACGATCAAGCGGCATCGTCTCCGGGGTGTAACCCGGAATGACGAAGCTTAGCTGTTCAAAATCCGCCATAGCGGATTCTAAGCAGCCGTTTCGGGCTTTGCAACCCGAAAGACTAGTCTCGAAATGGAAGGGTCAATTGGTCGCTCTGAGGGTCTGCATTCCATATCGTCCTCCCCCGGCGCGCTTGGCCATTGAGTTTTTTAGGCTGACGCGGCCCCGTCACCAGCTGTTCGATAGGTGAGACGCTTACCGGCGACGCCTGCGAGCGCGATATGAGCGCGGGCGGTATCGTCCACACCCAAGGCAACGCGGTTGGAATAGCGGAAATCAAACTCCGCCAAATAGCGGTGCAAGTGTTGCTCACCGCAGTGCTGATAGACGCCTTTCATGCCCCGTTTGAAGATGGAGAAGAAGCCTTCGGCGGTGTTCGTAGTGGTAAGGACGCCAGCGTCATATCGAGCATATTCCTTGCGGCCATGATCGACCGATTGATGGTCCTCAAACTCCTTGCCGATGCGCCGATAGTGTTGAGCTTGGTCGGTGTTCAAGACGCTCGCGCGATCGGCAGACGCCATCGCGCGAAGCAATTCTGGTTTCTTGAGATCGGCGACGTGGATTGAGCGAGCACGGCCGCCTCGCTCAACGAGTGAAACGATCTTCTGCATGTCGCCAGTGCCCCGGCGTTGCTGCCAGCCCTTGCCGTTCACGAATACGGTCGCCTGCTTGCCGAGGAAGGTTTCATCGACCTCAAGGGTGATGCCTGCGCCGCCCATGGACGTCGGCGAGTCGTCCTTCATCGCCTCGCGGATACGATGAGAGAGGAACCAGGCCGTCTTGTAGGTAGTTTCCAGCGTCCGCATGAGTTGGTGGCTCGAAACGCCCTTCTTCGACGAACACATGAGGAAAATTGCCTGAAGCCACTTTGTCATAGGCAGGTGGCTATCTTCGAAGATCGTGCCGACGCGCACCGTGAATTGCTTCCGGCATTGACCGCAGAATTTCAGGCCGATGCGAACCTTCTTCTCCTTGTTCGGCGTAATGGCGCTGATCCGGTCAAACCCGCCGCAATGCGGGCAGACCGGACCGTTTGACCATAGTTCCGCTTCCACATAGGCGAACGCGGCGGCTTCATCTTGAAATTGTGGTTGGTTGAGAATGCTCATTGGTCGAATCCTTCAATGGATTCAATCTATCACACCCGTTGCGTTTGTCAAAGATATAATTGCCTTTTGATGGCGAATTGGGATAAAGGCACGGGCCGGAAGAGCCATGTTTTGGGCACCACCAAATTCGGATCGCCGCCGTCCTGGCCGGGACAACAGCCCGGCGATGACGTTCTTCGGGCGTCAATAACCCGCCGCGTCCGTTTTTGGCGTGCAGCCGAACGCCGGACCGGCGGACCTTGTCATTCTGCGAAAAATCCGGGTCGCGGCCCGCACCGAAGCCTGACCTGGATTGCTCCGATCGCAGGGGGACATCGACGCCCGGAATCCAATTCTCTGATTTGGACAGACCCGAAATCCACGATCCGCGCCCCTGCCATCAGGCGACGGCGCACAGGCCAGACTTAACGTATAGGCTTGGGGGCGCCGGCTATACCGCCTAGAATGCGACCCACAGCATCGGGTCACGCGGACCGATTGTGGGTTCAGGATCGCTTTCGCACCGGCAGGAGTTTTCATGACGCTCCCCATCATCGTCGCTTCGGGTCTCACGGTTCTG
>JANYBR010000469.1 GCA_025360685.1 Pseudomonadota bacterium | reverse complement strand
CTCCGTCTCGCTGCGCTCGACACCTCCCCCGCACGCGGGGGAGGAAAGTTGTGCGACGCAATCGGGAGCGAAAACTAACTCTCCCGATCCCACCCACTATCGCCGCATCTGCGCCGTCGCGCGCAGCCGGCCAGGGCATAGCCGCGTCAATTAAGGCAGCTCGCCGCAATGAAACGAATGTGCTCGCTGTTCGTTCTCATGGCGAGACCCGTCCCAAGACGCGCTCGACACGCTCATTTTGAACGTGCGTCGACTGAACGCTGCAATCCCGCGCCTGCGCGGCCTCCAGCAGCCATGAAGGAGCCGAACATGACGACCTTGAGAACAGCCTTGAAAGGCGCCGCGATCGCCCTCGCACTGGTGGGCACCGCCATTGCGGCGACCGGCAGCGCAAGCGCCCAGACCGTATACTACGGCAACGATCCGTATGCGGGCAGCTATAATGGCCAAGGCGGCTATTACAACAACGACCCGTACAGTTCCGACTACCGCAACGGCTACAATCGCGACGGCTATGGCTACAACCGCGATGGCGATGGCCGTTATGGCTACGGGCGCGATCGCACGGCCAACGCGTTTTCGCTTTTGCTGGCGACGATCGCGTTCGGCTATCGCGACGGCTACTGGGACAGGCGCCATCACTGGCATCATTGGCGCCATAGCAGCGACTACCAGTACTATCGCGACCATGGCTCGAACTATTACGGCTACAATCACGATCGCTACGACAATAATGGCTGGCAGCCCTATTGAGCTGTCCTGACGGCGCAATAACTTCGAACCTTGAACACATCGTCCCCGGCCGGGCGCGGCTCGGCGTCGACCCTCCCCTTGAGGGAGGGTTGGCGCGTTTGCGGATCGCCAGACTTACTTTTCGTAGAAGTAGTAGCAGCCGGCCAGCGTCGAGGTGGCTTTCGCATCGTCCGCGGCCATCAGCATGAACGTGCGCTTGTCGGCGACGTCCAGCTCGCAGGTCCGCATGCCGTCGCTGACCTCGCACTTTTGCAGCGGCTTGCCGAGTGCTTGTTCGAAGCGCCGTTTGGCTTCATCGAACGGCGCTTCGACAAATACCGAGAATCCCACACCCATCCCGACGCTGTTGGGAAACACCCGCTCGACCTTTAGCCCCGCAATCGTGTCGCGGGACTTCGGAACGAAGAACGCATCGCTTTCCTTCTGCGTGAAGTCCGACTGGAAATGTTCGCCGAAACTTTTCAGTTGGGGAGCGTTGACGTTCTTCCAGTCGAACCACGAATCCTTGCACGTGACGAGGCGCCCAATGCTCTGATCGTCGGCGCCGGCGGCCGGAACAGACACCGCTGACAACATCAGCACCAGGAATGCGGCTTTCATGAAACCCCCTCCCGGCTCGACTTCGACCCGGCCGAAGCTCAATTCCCCTGGTCCTGTCCGCTGTCGCCGTTCTGGGGCGTCGTGGGAGTTCCGCTTGAATCGCGGCCGCGGCGGTTGAACAGCCAGTCCCAGAAATTCTTGTGATCGCCGCTGTCGGTTTCCGGCGGCGGCTTCGCGGTGTCGCCGGAATAGCTGCCGCCGCCCGCTTCATCGTCGCCAGTGGTCGATGTGTAGGTGTCGCCGCTCGTGAACAGGCCCTGGTCCACCGGCGCCTGCGGCTCGGACTTGTCGAGCGGCGTCGACGGCAAGCCCTTTTCCGCCACCGTCATCACCGCATGCCAGATCGTGGCGGGCAGCGAACCGCCGGTGACCGACTTCATCGGCGTGGAATCGTCGTTGCCGACCCATACGCTCGTCACGTAATCGGCGGTGAAGCCGACGAACCAGGCGTCGTGGAAATCCTGCGTGGTGCCGGTCTTGCCGCCGGCGTCGTGACCGGTCAGCGCCGCGGCGCGGCCCGTGCCTTCGGTGACGACACCATAGAACATCGCCACCAGGTCGCGGTTCACATGGCTGGCGATGATGCGTTCCTGCGTTTCCGGCGGCTTGCGCAGATACAGGATGTGCCCGCCATTGTCGTCCACTTCGGTGACGAAATAAGGATAGACCTTGATGCCGCCGCCGGCGAACACGGCATAGGCGCGGGTCAGTTCTAGCGGCGTGACTTCCGATGTGCCCAGCGCCAGAGACGCATTCTCCGCCAGTGGCGAGTCGATGCCGCAGCGCTGCGCCGCCTGGACCACGGCGCTGACGCCGATTTCCTGCGCGAGGTTGGCGGTGATCGTATTGACCGAATGCGCCATGGCATCGGCGAGCGTCATCGTGCCATAGGTGCGGCCGCCGAAATTGGTCGGCGTCCAGCCATTGATATCCACCGGCTCGTCGGCGCGCGTGTCCCACGGCGTCAGCCCGCTTTCCAGCGCGGCGAGATAGACGAACGGCTTGAAGGCCGAGCCGGGCTGGCGATGCGCCTGCGTGGCGCGGTTGAAGGTGCTTTCGTCATAGTCGATGCCGCCGACCAGCGCCGCCACCGCGCCGTCCGGTTTCATGACGACCACGGCGGCCTGGCTGGCATGCACCTTGGCGCCGCTGCGGTTGATGGTGCGCAGCGCGGCGACGCGCGCCGCGTCCTGGATCTTCGGCTCCAGGGTGGTGTGCACCAGCAGATCGCCGCTCGGCGGCACGCCGTCATGCGAGGCGAGCCGGCGCGCCTCGTCCGCCGCCGTGTCGAAATAGAAATTGCGCGCGTCGGTGGCGACGTGCTCGGTGATCACGGCGGGATTGCGCTTGGCCGCGTCGGATTGTTCCTGCGTGATGGCGCCGGTCTCCACCATCGTCTTGAGCACGATATCGGCGCGCGCCTGCGCCTTGGGCAGGTCGCGGCGCGGCGAGAAGGCGGATGGCGCACGCGTCAACGTCGCCAGCATCGCCGCTTCCGGCAAGCTCAGCTCCCTGGCCGACTTGTTGAAATAGACATGCGCCGCGCCGTCCACGCCATAGGCGCCCGAGCCCAGATAGATGCGGTTGAGATAGAGCTCCAGGATCTGCTTCTTCGACAGCGACTTTTCCAGCACGGCGGCGTCCATCAGCTCGTCCACCTTGCGGCGGAAGGTTCGCTCCTGGCTGAGGAACACGATCTTGACGGTCTGCTGCGTGATGGTGGAGCCGCCCTGCACCGTGCGGCCGGCGCGGTAGTTGGTCCACAGCGCGCGGACCAGGCCGCGCGGATCGAAGCCGTGATGCGAATAGAAGTTGCGGTCTTCCATGGCAATGAAGGCGGCCGGCAGGTAGGACGGCATTTCGTCCAGCGTCAGACGCTTGCCGATGATCGCGCCGCGATGGCCGACTTCCTGGCCCGCCGCATCCAGGAAGGTGAACGCGATGGGCCGGTTCACCGCATAGAGATCCTTGGTCATGTCCAGCGGCGGTGCCAGCCAGGACAGGAGCGTCGGCAGCATGAAGAGGATGAGCGCCGGCACGATGACGATCCCGGCCAGGATCGAGAGCAGCGGCACATACAGCCGCCGGCGCCGGATCAAATGGTCCGCCAGCGCGTGCACATTTTCGGAAATACGATCGAGGGGCTCGGACATCGGCCGCGTACGTCGCCCATATTTACGGCACAATCAAGGCCTTACGTGGTGATGGCGAACGCCGCGCCGCGCGACGGCTCGAAATAATTCGCAACCTGAACGCGCAGTAATGTGAGGGCGACGTCAGTGGGACTTGCCGTCGAGCGCCGGCCAGCGCGCGAACGCCAGAATCCAAAGGCCGATGATGTTGCCGAACGGAACGAAGGCGAGCAGCACCCACCAGGCGCTGTAGCCGGTGCGATGCACGATGCGCGCGGCCGGAATGAACCAGATCGCGATGATGACGAGCACGAGAGGCGCCAGAAAGTAGATCGCGTTCGGCGGCAGATGATGCATGACAGTCCCCCAGGAAAGATGGGCGGAGCGTAGCATGGATTGATCAGATTTTGCGCCTCTGCCATCTCCTATCACCATGGCCGGGCTTGACCCGGCCACCCAGCCGACGCGCGTCCGCGCGTCACTAAAGATGCGTCTCCGCGGCGTGGACACGCCGCACTGGGTGGCCGCCTCAAGGGTGGCCATGGTGAATTGAGAGATTCCCCCAACTTATCGAACACCCGCACAAAAATTTTTCCGGCCAACGCGCGCATTTTGGGCGCGAAAAGATCGCCACGCTGTTGGATAACTTTCCCCGCGCGAATTTTTTTTGAAATTTCTTTCGTAAATCTCCAGGCGGCTCTTGAACCGTCACGGTCAAATCACCAGTTGAGCTATATCCCCACAATTGCAAGCAAATGCCACTCACCCACGAACCCACGGGACGCGGTCCCTATGCCTCGACCAATCCGAAGGCATGGAAGAACGTCACCGCAGAGGACATCCCGCCAGGATGGATCGACAACATGGTCAAACGGATCTTCGACGAACTGAACAGGCAACTGATCAGGGTCGAGAACACGAGCAAGCAGCTTTCCGACAAGAAAGACGCCAGAGGTCAATTCGAGGACGATCCCAAACGGCGCGCGTCCGACGCGAACACGCTCGCTTCACTCATACGCTCGATGGAGAAAGCAATCGAATTGGAAATGGGTCGCAGCGAAAATCGCGCCATCAAAGCAGTCAGGAAGCCCAAAGATGTCCGTAAAGCTCTTGCGCAACAAATCGCTGCGGTCATTGAGCACACAGGACCAAAAAGACTTCCAGCACCGTCTAAGTGACGATGACGCCGAATTCCTGCTCAATGACTGGCATCGCTATGCGCGCGACGAACAGCTCGCTCCAGAAGGCGCCTGGCGAATTTGGTTGTTCCTGGGCGGACGTGGCGCGGGGAAAACCCGCAGCGGTGCGCAGTGGATCGCCGAAGGCATCGCCAATGCGGAGATGCGCCGCGTCGGTCTGATCGGCGCAACCTATGACGACACGCGCGCCATCATGATCGAGGGCGAGTCCGGTTTGTTGAAGGCGAGCCGCGGTGCCACGTTCGAACCGTCCAACCGGCGCATCAAATGGTCGTCGGGCGCGATTGCGACCGTGCTGTCGGCGGACGAACCGGACTCGCTGCGCGGACATCAGTTCGACGCGCTTTGGCTCGATGGCGACCGCGCGCCGAAGAAATCTTCACACAGACGGTTGGCGCGCCTATGATGG
>JANYBR010000465.1 GCA_025360685.1 Pseudomonadota bacterium | reverse complement strand
TGCGCACCTTCTTGGCCGTGCCCAACATGGTCAGCTTGACGTTCTCGAGCTTGATGCCGAGATCCTCGCTGATCACCTGGCCGCCGGTCACGATGGCGATGTCTTCCAGCATGGCCTTGCGGCGATCGCCGAAGCCCGGTGCCTTGACCGCCGCAACCTTGAGGCCGCCGCGCAGCTTGTTGACGACGAGGGTCGCCAGGGCTTCGCCTTCGATCTCTTCGGCGATGATAAGCAGCGGACGTCCCGACTGCACCACCGCTTCCAGGATCGGCAGCAAGGGCTGCAGGCTGGTCAGCTTCTTTTCGTGGATGAGAATGTGCGGCTCGTCGAGCTCGGCGACCATCTTGTCCGCGTTGGTGATGAAGTAGGGCGAGATGTAGCCGCGGTCGAACTGCATGCCTTCGACGACGTCGAGCTCGGTCAGAAGGCTCTTGGCCTCCTCCACCGTAATCACGCCTTCGTTGCCGACCTTGGCCATCGCCTGGGCGATCATCTTGCCGACTTCATGGTCGCCGTTGGCGGAGATCGTGCCGACCTGGCCGATTTCCTCGTTCGACTTGACCTTCTTGGAGCGCTTCTTGAGGTCCGCAACGACGGCTTCCACCGCCTTCGCGATGCCGCGCTTGAGATCCATCGGGTTCATGCCGGCCGAAACCGCCTTGGAACCTTCGCGCACGATCGCGCGGGCCAGAATCGTCGCCGTCGTCGTGCCGTCGCCGGCCGCGTCGTTGGTCTTGGAGGCGACTTCGCGCACCATCTGCGCGCCCATGTTCTCGAACTTGTCGGCGAGCTCGATTTCCTTGGCCACCGTCACGCCGTCCTTGGTCGTGCGCGGGGCGCCGAAGCTCTTCTCGATGACGACGTTGCGGCCCTTGGGACCCAACGTCACCTGCACTGCATCGGCGAGGATGTCGACGCCGCGGAGCAGTCTCTCACGCGCGTCGGCGCCGAATTTTACGTCTTTGGCTGCCATGTCTTTTCTCCTGAGTACGGAATACGGAAAACGGGGATCGGATTATTCCGATACCTGTGTTCTGTGATCTGTTTTCTGCTTAAGCGGCCTTCTTCTTGGCCATCGGGCGACCTTCGAGAATGCCCATGATGTCGGACTCCTTCATGATCAGGAGTTCCTCGCCGTCGACCTTCACTTCGGTGCCCGACCATTTGCCGAACAGGACGAAATCGCCGGCCTTAACTTCCGGAACAACGCGCTTGCCATTGTCGTCAAGGGCGCCGGGGCCGACCGAGATGATCTCGCCTTCCTGCGGCTTCTCCTGGACGGTGTCGGGGATGATGATCCCGCCGGGTGTCTTCTGATCTTCTTTCACGCGGCGGACGACGACGCGGTCGCCAAGCGGACGGAATTTCATGCGATAGCTCCCTAAGTAATTGAATATTCAGTGAATTCATTGGGTAGCAGCACTCATGCGAACAGAGTGCCAACTCCCAGCGGGTATTTAGGGTCGGCGGCCCATCAGGTCAACCCCCTATTGGCGCCGTCACGTCTTTTGAACAGACTTTGCACTGTGAAACGACTATATTTATCAGTTGATGAAGGTGTCCGGTGGCGGAGTTTCGAGTGCCGCCAAGCGGGCTCAGTCAGCACATCTCAGGGGCAACAACGCGAGCGAGGAAAAATCACGCAGCACAGCCGGAGGCACAAGCGATGGAGAAAGAATCCCGATCAGCAAAAGCCCGAACAACGCGCCAGTACTACGTTGAAGTGATTGCGCACGATGGCCTGAAACATCATGTCGGGCCGTTCAAGCATCTGTCGCGCGCCGAAGACTGGATCGAACAAAACACGCCAGTTGAGGAAGATGCGCGGCACCACAAGCGGCTCGCCTAGCACACCGCCTGGCATGCATCCTTCGCCGGCGCCGAGGATGAGGATTTCAATTTGGCCTTCATCCCGCTCCGAACGCCGACGCTACGGAGTCTCGAGGGCCGAATCTGGCACCAACGTGCGCGACGCAAATCTAGTGCAGCGACAATTCGCGGCCGACCAGCTTGAGTTCCGTATCCCCGATCAGCTGGCGCGACGCGACGCGCACCGAATAAAGTTTGCCGTCCAGATTGGTCTCCCAGAAGTGCAGGAACTTCTTGAGCATGGGAAATTTCGGCGCCAGATCCAGATCCTGCCAGATGAAACTCTGCAGCATCACCGGATGATCGGGCAGGCGATAGAGAATTTCGGCCGTCGTCAACCGGTAACCGCGCAGTTGCTGTTGAAGGCTGCTCATCCCGCCTCGCTTGCCGGCGCGTCCTCGCGCGCTCTACCCCATCATCGCTCAATCGTTTAAACAAAAGATTGCGGCAATGCGGCGTCCTGTCGAGACGGAAAATGCGGCAGCAGTCGCACGGAACGAGTGCTTGCGCCCGGTAACGACGAACGCTAGAGCGTTTCTCTCGCTATCCGAAGGAAACTCATGTCCGCCAATATTCCGCAGGGCTTCCGGCCCTTTCGTTTCAGCGTCGGCTTTCTGGAAGCGGTCGGTCCGCTCTATGGCAAATGGGACGGCACGCGTCTGCTGATGGGATTTCGCGTCGAAGAGCGCCACTGCAATCCGGGCCAGGTTGCGCATGGCGGCATGCTGGCCACCTTCGCCGACATGCTCATTCCGATCGCCGCGCGCATGCAGAGCAAGGCCGATGTCGGCTTCGCGCCGACCGTCAATCTCACGCTCGATTTTCTCAGCCCCGCCGGACTCGGCTCCTGGGTCGAAGGCACAGCGGAATTCCTGCGCGCGGGAAAGAGCTTGTTCTTCGCCCAGGGCACCGCGACCGCGGACAGCATCCTGTGCCTGCGTGCGAGTGCGATCTTCAAAGTGACCGCGCCGATGGGTACGATACCGACGCCGGAGGCGATGTTCGGCGACGGCTGACCAGCGAGGGTGTCATGGCGTTCGACGGCTTTCCCAAGGACTTTTTCTCCTTCTTCCGCGAGTTGAAGACGCACAATGAGCGGCCCTGGTTCGAGGCGAACAAGCAGCGCTTCCGGGATAGCGTGCAGGCGCCGATGTCGGATTTCATCGCCGCCATGGCGCCGAAGCTGGCGAAGATCTCCAAGAACTTCACCGCCGATCCGCGGCCGAACGGCGGCTCGATGTTCCGCATCTACCGCGACGTGCGCTTCTCCAAGGATAAAAGTCCGTACAAGGAGCATGCCGCCTGCCACTTCCGCCATGCCGCCGGCAAAGACGTGCATGCACCGGGCTTCTACATGCACTTCGCGCCCGGCGACGTGATGTTCGGCGGCGGCATGTGGATGCCTCCGACCGACGCTCTGGCCAAGGTGCGCGATGCCATTGCGAAGAATCCCGCCGCCTGGAAGAAGGTGAAGACCGACAAGACCTTTGCCAAGCGCTTCGACGGCATCGACGGCGACGCGCTGACGCGGCCGCCGCGCGGCTACGATCCCACCCATCCTTTCATCGAGGACATCAAGCGCAAGAGTTTCTTCGCGATGGAGGAAGGTGACATGAAACTTGCCTCGGCGCCCAAGCTCGTCGACGCGGTTGCCGAAACCTTCAAGGCAGCCAGCCCGTTGATGAAGTTTCTGTGCAAGGCACAGGGCGTGCCGTTTTAGCATCATTCCTCTCCATGGGCGGGCCCCCCGGTCCGCGCGATGCGCGGCCGGAGGACAAGCTTCACGACCCGCCCACCCAGCGCGGCGCGTCTGCGCCGCAGGTGATGCGTTACGTGGCGCGCGGACGCGCGCCTGCTGGGTGGCCGGCTCGCTGGCCGGCCATGGTGAAATAGTTTTGATCTACCGCCGCCGCGCGGTGTAGAGCTCCGTGCACATGTTGCGTTCCACCCTGCCGCCGAACTCCACCTCCGCGATGCGCGCCAGTCCGTCGAGGATGCGCTCGCGTTCGACGGGCTCGACGATGCTGAACTGCGAAAACGTGGCGTAGAGCGCGCGCATCTGCGCTGTCGTCAGGGTCAGCGTCCATTTGCGAACCTCGAACTGCGCAGTCTCGAAGGCGGCGATAGAATCGATGTCGGTCAGTCGCGCGTCGCGCTCGCGCGAGGAGGGACGGGCCTGGACGGTATATTGGCCTGGCGAGTCGGCCTCTTTTTTCAAGAGTTCGCGCGTCGCCTCGTGAAACGCATCCTCGCGCTCGGGATCGCCGAACACGTTCCACCACGCCGCCCACCAGCCGCCGCTGCGCAGGACCGCCGCCACTTTGTTCAGTGCCGTGCCTTGCTCCACCCAGTGGAACGAGGTTGCGGCCGTGCCGAGATCGAAGCTGTCCGCGGCGAGCGGCGCATCCTCGAATGTCGTCTTCACCACCGTGACGCGGCCGGCAAATTTGCGTTCCAGGAACGCAGCGAGACGCACATCCGGTTCGATTGCGACAAGCGGCTCGGCTCCGAGCTCAAGAAGTTTGGCGGTTGCCTGGCCCGTGCCGGGTCCGATCTCGAAGCTGCGCGTGCCGGGTTTCAGTCCGCAACGGTCGCGCAGACACGCGAAACCCCAGCCAGGATAGTCCGGCCGCGCCGCGTCGTAATTCGCTGCGTCCTCGCCGAATGCATTTCGTCCTTCCTCTGTGCGAAGATCGCGCATGGGCTAACGCACCGGACTTGAGCCAAACGGCGCCTTGATTCTTGCCATGCGGACCTCGGCGGGCAATATGCTGCAGGCGACATTATCACAGCGACTCCGACATGACCGATACTCCGCCACAAGTCCCTGCAAACGTCGACCCGCATGCGCGCTGGAAATTCATGCGTGATGTGCTGGTATTCGAATCCAAACTCGCTTTGAACAATCTGCACAACTTCTTCCAGATTCCGGTCACGCTCGCGGTCGCCCTGTTCGACGTAATCTTCAAGGGCAAGGAAGAGGGCGAACGGTTCTACCGGTTGCTGGAGCTGGGCCGCACGATCGACGACTCCATCGACATCTACTCGGTCATTGCCCATCGCGAGAAGAGCCTGAACAAGGACTACACGGTCGACGCCGTCGTGGCGCGGATCGAGGATGTCATCGTGCGCGAATACAAGAAAGGCGGCTCGGCCGCGACGGTCAAGCAGGCCGTGGACAAGGCGCTGGACGGCATGCAGTCCAAGACCGGCGAGCATGCCGAGAAAGCGGCCGATGCGATCAAGACGGCGGCGGAAAAGATTCAGGAGAAGCTGCAGGGCCTGGGAGGCGGCAAGCCGTAGTCCCCGTATTTTCACCATGGCCGGGCCCCCCGGTCCGCGCGAAGCGCGGCCAGAGGACAAGCTTCACGACCCGGCCACCCAGCAAATCAAATGAGTCTTCCGGCGCGCGCAGAAGCGCGCCTGCTGGGTGGCCGCCTCAGGGGCGGCCATGGTGACTAGTTGGTAGCGCACATCTCAACTAGGCGCCCTCGAAACCTTCCAGCACATTCACAGTAATCTCCGCCAGCGCGTCGAGATTGTAGCCGCCTTCGAAGCTGAACAGCGCCGGCAGTTTCAAACCGGCGATCGTCTCGCCCATCCGCAGATAATCCTGCTTGGTCAATTTGAAGCGCGAGATCGGATCGGCCTCGAACGTGTCGAGTCCGAGAGAAACCAAAAGCACGTCGGGCCCGAACGCACGAATCTTCTGCAGCGCCAGCGCGAGCGCGTTGGAGTAGCCGCGCCAGTCCGTGTACATCGCCAGCGGCAGGTTCAGGTTGGCGCCTTCGCCCTGTGCCTCGCCACACTCGTCCGCGAAGCCGAGGAAGTGCGGATAGGCAAAGCTCGGATCGCCGTGCAGCGAGCAGAACAATACGTCGGGCCGGCGATAGAAAATGCTCTGCGTGCCGTTGCCGTGATGATAGTCGACGTCGAGGATGGCGGGCTTCAGTCCTTGGTCGACCAACCATTGCGCCGCGATGGCGACATTGTTGAGATAGCAATAGCCGCCGAACACGTCCGAGCTCGCATGATGGCCGGGCGGGCGGGCCAGCGCGAAAGCCGCGCGCTCGCCGCTCTTGATCGCCTGCGCGGCGGAGAGCGCGGTGTTGACGGCGGCCAGCGCTGCGCCCCACGTGCCCTTCGCGATCGGAGTGGCCGTGTCGAAGGCATAGGTGCCGAGCCGCGATTCCACATCGCCCTCGAAACGGTCGCGCAGCCCGCGCGCCGGCCAGGCTGACGGAATGGCCGGCGGCGCATCCTCGCCATAGCGCTTGCGCCAGAGCGCGCTGGCCTCGCCGAGAAACCGCACAAAGCCGGCGGCGTGCACGCGCGCGATCGGCTCCATGCCGAACTCCGCCGGAGAAAGGATCGGCCCGATCTTGCGACGTTCGATTTCGCTCCGCACCCGCTCGGCGCGGGCGGGAACCTCGACGGCCGGATTCATCCGCCCGCCCTCGAATTCCAGGGACGGGGAATGTTCCAGATGGGCCGGCGAATAAAACGTTTTCATCGCGGTCGATTAGGACAGCCGCGCCGCCGCTGCGTCAACCGCCCATCAGGCCGCTGCCCTGACGGACGGAGTTGGCTAACATCGTCTGGGAACCAGGAGGATCGGCGATGGGCCTGAAACGACCGGAGGATTATGTCGCGAGTCTGAACGATGGACGCGTGACCTACTGGGACGGCGACAGCATCGCGGACATCACCAAACATCCGCGCTTTCGCGTACCGATCGCCATCACCGCCAGGGATTACGAGTATGACGATCCGGTGCTCGGCGAACTGCGCCGCTATCGCGCCGAGGATGGAAGTTACGCGCATCGCATCTACCAGATTCCGCGCAGCGAGGAGGATCTCGCCAAACGCGTCGAGCTGCTCGGCCACACCTCCATCGGCACGGCGGTCTCGGGCGTCTACATGGCGCTGATGAGCGTGAAGGACCAGGTCGCGCTGGTGAACCCGCAATATGCGCAAAACATCGAACGCATGTACCGCTACTGCCGCGACAACGACTTGCGCGCCGCCGAAGTGATCACCGATCCCAAGGGCGACCGCAAGCGCCGCGCGCATGAGCAGGACGATCCCGATCTCTATGTGCGCATCGTCGAGCGGCGTTCCGACGGCATCGTGGTGCGCGGCGCCAAGCTGCACATCACCGCCGCGTCGGTGATCCACGAGCTGGTGGTGATGCCGACCAAGGGCATGCGCCAGGACGAGACAGCCTACGCCGTATCGTTCTCCATTCCGGTGAACACCAAAGGCGTTTCCATCATCAATCGCAACTTCGCGCCGGCGGAACTCAACGAGTTCGACTATCCGGCGAGCTCGCATCATTCGATGCCCGAAGGGTTTGTCGTGTTCGACGATGTCTTCGTGCCGTGGGACCGCGTCTTCCTGGCGGGCGAAGTGCAACTCGCCAGCAAGCTGGCGCAATCGCTGGGCTTGTGGGAACGCACCGGCGGCGTGGTCGGCGCGGTGGAGACGTCGGAACTTTTCGTCGGGCTCGGCCAGCTCGTCACCGAGATGCAGGGCAAGGAAAGCGATGCGGTGGCGCAGGCCTCCATCGCCGAACTCATTACCTATGCGCAGCTGCTGAAAATGTCGCTCGACTATGCCTGCCGGCATTTCGAGACGACCGAGACCGGCATGGTCTATCCCAACACGCTGGCGATCAACGCAGCCAAGTATTATTATGCCGCGAACTATCACCAGACCGTGCGCTACCTGCACGATCTCTCAGGCGGGCTGGTGCTGACGCTTCCGGGCGAAGCGGATCTGCGCAATCCGGTCAGTGGCAAGTACATCCGCAAATACCTGCACACCAAGCCGGGCGTGGATGTCGAGCAGCGCATGCGCGTCTACAACC
>JANYBR010000328.1 GCA_025360685.1 Pseudomonadota bacterium | reverse complement strand
GACCGTGGAGGAGGCAACCCTGCTTCAGCTCCGTTCCGGGCAACTCCGGATTCGTCAGATCCCGGGCCCCGAAAACGCGTTAGGTCTGGTGGCGTTCATGTTTCCCAACGAACACGATGTGTATTTGCATTCGACTTCCGTAGCAGAATTGTTTGCGAAGTCGCGCCGGGACTTTAGTCATGGCTGCATTCGCGCTGAGAAACCGCAGCAGCTTGCGGAGTGGGTTCTGCGGCACCAAGCCGATTGGACGCCACAACGGATTGCCGATGCGATGAATGGCGCAAAGACGATCTATGTAAGCCTCGATAAACCAATTCCGGTCTTGATTGTATATGCTACCGCGGTAGTTCTGGTAAGCGGCGAGGTCCGGTTTTTCGAAGATATTTATGGGCAGGACGCTCAACTCGAAGAGCGCCTGGCGAAGGGTTATCCTTACGCCCCCGTAAAGCCTACCAGCGCCGCACGCGGCCCACGTCCACGTGAATGAAATCCGAAGCCGGATAATAGCCCACACCGCCGCGGCGAAGCGCCAAGGCGGCATCCCGGAGGCTGGACGTCTTAACACCAGGGAGGCGAATATCTATGGCCTCCGCCTGCATATGCAGGCTCTCCTTCGCAACCCCGAAAGTATGGGTTCGCAGGAACTCGTTGATCCGGGGGCTCCGGTAGCCACAAATCACCTGGATTTCACCGTCTGGACGGCCACTTGCCCTGGTCAGGTCGAACAGCACGTCGAAGAGATGCGGATCATAGTGATGCACATCGCCGGTAAGAGAATCGCGCAGAAATCGGTCGAGTTGCACCAGGGCGCGGGAAACATAGGCATTGTCCCGCTTATACACTACGTCGATATGCTCGCGGGTGTGCGTGTGATAGAGACTGAGGTGCCGTTCTTCAGCAGGAATGTCTCCCCGCACCGCTGAAACGAAGACCGCCGGAACCGCAATCGCTGCCAGTGTCAATAGCCGGTTAGCAAGCTGCATTTTTTCAGAATACCAGCGCCGGCGGGCTCGGTCTTAGTGGGGCCGGTTTCGGGTCTCCGTAATTGGACTAATAGTTGCTCCTCACAAAGACAACGAGGCACGTACGTGTTCTGTCGCAAATTCGCGCACGGTAGGCTCCATTTACAATACGGATTGCAGGGGATATTGTGCCTATTCTAGGAACTAGAACTAAAGTCGGGCGACGGGGCGACGCTTTTCGCTTTTGCCGGCAGACTGCGCGGAGCCTTCGCGCTTCGCCCAGGCTTCACCACCAAGGCCGATCGCGGCTTCGCCCTGATGGACAAGAAGGGAACGCGGGCGACGCTTCAGGACCCCGGTCCTGGGACTTGAAATGACTGCCGGTGTCGCTTTCAATGTTATCGCTGTAGCGGCATTGGAACAGATCGCCGACAATGCGGAAGACTTGCGCGAGAGGTCGAACGCGGAGGTGATTCATCAGATGCGGGTAGGCGCGCGGCGTCTTCAAAGCACTCTTTCCGCTTTCAAACCTATCGTTTCGGACCGCCACCTGGATGGGGTTAAGGCTGACCTTAAATGACTTTTGGGCGAGCTCGATTCGGCCCGCAACCTCGACGTCTTTCTCTCCGGCGCTTTTGCGCGTGCTTCGAGGGCTAGGCGGGACAAGGAGGGTCTGGCGGCCTTGGGAGAGCGGCTTCGTATCGCGCGTAAGGCGGCCTACGCCAAGGCGCGGACCTTAGCCGAAGGCGATCGGTTTTCTGCCTTGCTGTTCGATATCCTAACCTGGATCGAGGTCGGGCCGTGGACCGAAGCGGGCGCGCCGCTTCGATCGCCTGAGCCGCGAGACGCGTCACAAACTGCGCATTCGAACCAAGACCCTGCGCTATGTCGCCGATGTATTCGGCAGTCTGTTCACGGCGCATCCAAAAAGAGCCTGCCGGTTCGTGCGTAGGATCAAGGCTCTGGCAAATTGCCTCGGCGAGCTCAACGATATTGCCACTGGCGAGAACCTCATCGCCGACGGGCCAACGCTTAAGAGCTTGACCGACCGGCAGGCGTCTCGCGAAAAACAGTTGATCCGCTCAGCCCGCAACGCCGTCGCCGCCTTTGGCGAGACCAAGCGCTTCTGGCCTAAGCAGACATAACGATTCCTTCGACGGCAAGCAAAGGCCCAGCTAACGGAGGCGTGAAGCAGCGAGAGCGCGTATTTACCGGAAGAATGTGATGGGAGCAGCACAGCACTGTCAGTGGGTTGCTAATCGGGAGCGGGACGCAACAACACAAAAGCTACGATGGCTGTAAGAGAGAGCATGGCTGCGAAGATGAAGACTGTATTTGGATATGTCGCCCACAACGCCCCTGCAATGAGCGATGCAGGCAGGTAGAGCACACCTGTGACTGAATTGTAGACACCGATTGCTGTGGCCCGCCGCTCCGGTTCCAGGTCCGCGATGAAGGCCTTGCTTTGAGCTTCGTCAATTGAATAGAAGACGCCGTACATCACGAAGAAGAGGATGATATTTGTTTTGGTGCTTGCGAATGCGAAGCCCAGGCTCATCAAGAGGTAGATCAGGTAACTCAAGGGGAGGATGCGGGTTCTACCGATGCGGTCACCGAGTTTCCCAATCAGAGGTGCCGCGACGACAAAGGAGACGTTGAACAACGCATAGAGCAGCGCGATTTCCTTGATGGCGAAGCCAACCGCTCTGGCACGCAGAA
>JANYBR010000325.1 GCA_025360685.1 Pseudomonadota bacterium | reverse complement strand
CGGTGTGCTGCGGCGGGTCCATCATCAGCATCATTTTGTAGCCGCCGAAATTGTTCTGCTGGTCCAGAGGGTCCTGGATCATGATCGTCGGTTCGGACGAGAACGCCTGGAAATTGCGGTCCACATCGTAGACCTCCTGGTAGCGCGTAATCGCCCAGTAGCCCGGCCCGTTCGGCTCCTCCTGGAAATGCACCGGATCGTTCGCGCGCAGCCAGTCATATTGCGCATGCGGATGACCGGCGGCAAAACTGTTCGGGTCCCAAAGGTTGATCTTCATTTGCCAAGCCCCGCCGGCTTTCCATCCACGATCTGGTCGAGATATTCGCTGAGGCCGTATCCGGTGAACCCATTGCACTTGTATTCCGTCATGCCTTCGGTGATGCGGGTGTTGAGCTCCTGGCCGTCCGGTGTCTTGCGCCGGTTGCGCAGCGGGATGAGCGACAGCACCTTGCCGGTCACGTCATACCGCGCACCGGACTCGGTTTTCACTTTTGCGCGCAAGGCTGTCTGGTACCAGTTCTCATCCCAGTCCGTGTCGATGGCGCATTCGACGATCAGGTCGTACTTTCCGTCCTTGAACACCATGCCGCCCTGGCGCGGCTTTCCTTCCGTGCCGGCCACGATGGACAGCATCATGCCGAAGTCGCGCCCGAAATTCATCGGACACCAGCGATACCAGTTGATGGCCTGCCAGTAGCGCGGCCCCCAGCTTTTGTCGCGCAGGCCGAAGCCTTCCACGACGAACTTCTCGCCGCCGATCGTGAAACTACCCTTTGCCGCCATGTGCTGCTCGTAATGCGCCTTGGCAAAAGATTTTTCGGGATCGATGTCGAGCGGTTTGCCGTCCTCGCGCACCGTCTCGCCGCCATACATGGGCGAGACGCCCTCGTAATCGAGCTCGACCTTGCAATCGACGGTGGGATTCTCGCGGAACGCCTTGGACGGCTCGGCCATGTCGAACGGATTGGTCAGCACGCACGCCTTGCCGTCGTATGTGACTTTCAGTTTCTTGAACGGTTCGACGACCTCGATCTTCATGCCGCCGGCGTTCATCGCCTTGTTGTCGGCGATCTTCGGCCGGCCGTACATGAACGCGACCCGTCCGTCGGCCAGATAGAGGCAGGTCGTCATCTCGGCCTGTCCCTCGTTCGGACGATTGCCGAGCCGGAACCAGCCGCCGATTTTGCGCGCCGGATCGAAGACGTTGAAATACATGCTCTCGTTGTAATTGGAGGCCGCATCGGGTGCGTGGGTATATTCGTCCTGCGGCTCGAGGCGAAGCTTGAAACCCGTTCGCGGTGCCATGGTGTTCTCCGTCGTTCTTTGCCGATTTTGTCGCTTTCGCGCGTTCCTGCGCAATGCGTTGTTCGCGGACGCGACAGTTATTAGAGTGACACAAAAGAGCGCGGGGCATGCTTCCCCAGCGTCAGCTGTTGGGGAGTAGAAAATGACGTGGAATTTCGGAGATATTCTGGACGCCATCGCCCCTGTCATCCTCGGCGATGCACCGGCGCTGATCCATGGCGATCGCGTGATCAGTTGGGCACAGATGACGCGCCGCTCCAACAATCTGGCGCGGGCGCTGACCCTTCGCGGCGCCAAGCCCCGGGCCAAGGTGGCGTTCTACATGCGCAACCGGCCGGAATATTCCGAAGCCCTGGCTGCTTGTTTCAAGGCGCGGCTGACGCATGTCAACGTGAACTATCGCTACAAGCCCGAAGAGGTGTTCTACATTTTCGACAATTCCGATGCCCAGACGGTCGTCTACGGCTCGGAGTTCCGCGACACCGTCGCCCAGATTCGCGCGCGCTTGACCAAGGTGCAGAACTTCGTCGAGGTCACAGATAACGAAAAGCCCGCCGATTTCGCGCTCGCCTACGAGACGCTGGCGAACGAGGGCGATGGCGCGCCGCTGAAGATCGAACGCTCGCCGCAGGACGAATTCTTCATCTACACCGGCGGCACGACCGGCATGCCCAAAGGCGTGATCTGGACGCATGACGATCTGCGCGAGACGTCGCTGGTGGCTTTGCGGAAGCTCGGGCCCGTGCCGGAAAACCTCGACGCGGTCACCGATGCCATTCGCCTGGCTGGCCCGGGGAACCGTCTCCTGCCGGCCTGTCCGCTGATGCATGGCACGGGCCTGCTCATGGCCGTGAACACGATGTTGGCCGGCGGCTCGGTGATCACGCTCAGCCACCATTCCTTCAGCGCGCACGAAATGTGGGCGGCCATGGAGAAGAACAAGGCGATGACGCTCGTCATCGTCGGCGACGCCTTCGCCAAGCCGATGCTCGCCGCGCTCGAGGAGCAGCCGGGCCGCTACGACACGTCGAGCATCGTCAACATGGTCTCATCGGGCGTGATGTGGAGCCGCGAGGTCAAACTGGGCCTGCTGCGCCATATTCCGCAGGCGATCCTGGTCGACAGTTTCGGCTCCTCCGAAGCGGTCGGCTTCGGCACGTCGATGATGACGAAGGATGGCGAAGTCCAGACCGCCAAGTTCCAGATCGGCGATCGCTGCAAGGTGTTCGACGAGAATGATCGACTCGTGGAACCCGGCTCGGGCACACCCGGCATCATCGCCATGAGTCCACCGATTCCGGTCGGCTACTACAAGGACGCCAAGAAGACGGCCGAGACGTTCAAGACCATCAATGGCGTGCGCTATTCGATGCCGGGAGACTGGTGCGTGGTCGAAAAGGACGGCACGCTCACTTTGCTCGGCCGCGGCAGCGTTTGCATCAACACCGCCGGCGAGAAGGTCTATCCCGAGGAAGTCGAGGAAGCGCTCAAGCTCCATCCCGTTGTCGAGGATGCGCTCGTGGTCGGCGTGCCCGACGAGAAATGGGGACAGGCGGTGACCGCAGTGGTGACCGTCACGTCGAATGACGAGTTCAGCGAGTCCGACATCCGCGCGCATGTGAATCAACGCCTGGCCGGCTACAAGGCGCCCAAGCATGTGCTGATCGCCGGCGTGCCGCTGCGCGCCTCGAACGGCAAGGCCGACTACAAGAGCGTGCTCGATTTCGCCAAGCGCGAGTTGGGGATCGCCTAGACGCCCACCTTGATCACCATGGCCGGGCTTGACCCGGCCACCCGTCGCTACGCGGACGCTAGCGACGGCGTGTCGACGCCGCAAGAAACGGTCACTTCACGCGCCGACGCGCGTCTTTCGCTGCCGCTCAGGACTGGGCGGCCGGGTCAAGCCCGGCCATGGTGAATGAGAAGAGAGGCTGCGCGCTTGGCCGGGATGACAGTGGGCTATGGTAACCGGTATCATGCCTTGAATTCGGCGGCTTTTCCGCAAGGACCTGGGCGACACAATGCCTATGAGAAAAGGTGGCGCAGCGCGTAGCCGGCAAGGGCCGGTGCCGCTCGAACCGGAGCACAGAAACCGGCGGCCGACGATCAACGATGTGGCGCGCCTCGCCCATGTTTCGAAGAAGACCGTCTCGCGCGTCATCAACGCTTCGCCGTTCGTGCACAAGGAGACGCGCCAGAAGATCAGCGCCATCATCGCCGAGTTGGGCTTCGTGCCCGACCCGCAGGCACGAGGCCTCGCGTTCCGGCGCTCGTTCCAGATCGGCCTGATCTGCGATGATCCGCTGCCGGATAATGTCGCCGAGATGCTCGAGGGCATCCTGGATGCGCTGCGGAGCACCGGTTTTGAACTTGTACTCCGCGCCTGTTCGCGCGAAGACCCCAAATTCCTGCAAGACATGCGCGCCTTCGTCGAGGGACAAAGACTGTTTGGCGTGTTGCTGCCGCCGCTTGTGGAGAACAGCGTATCCAATCTTCTCAGCGAGCTTCGCTGTCCCTTTGCACAAATCGCCAGCGGCGTACCGCTTCGAGATGGGGCGTTTGCTGCGGCGACAAAACTTGCCGTAGTCGGCCCTCGTCCTTCGACAAGCTCAGGATGAGGGCCTTGGAGCTATCCTCATCCTGACCCTGTCGAAGGATGGATAGCAGAATCGATCACTTTCAAGCGAAAACCGCGAGGTAAAACCCAAGCTTGCAGCGAGTCTGCTACGCGCCCGTCCGCTCCTTGAAGAATGCGATGACGCGGCGTTCGGTCTGACGGGTCATGCTGTTGGGATCGCCGTCGCGCAGATTCAGGGTCAGAACTGAGTGCGGACCGAACCCAGGCGCCGGCTCGGCATCTTCGTCTTCCAGTTCGATGGCTTCGAACTTGTCGCCGAATGCGTCTCTGAAGGACTGGAAGCGCTCCTTGGTGACGATCGGATCGCCCTTGAAGCGCAGCCCGATCATGGAGAGGTTCTCATCGGTGAAACGTTTCCTGGCGCAGGCGATTTCGTTCGCGGACACGCCCATCGCGGCCTTGGCGGCCGCACTGAAGCCCAGTGGCAATGACGGCTGCGAGAGAACCGGCGCCACCACCGAGGGCTCGGTCATCATCGCGAGCGCGAAGTTGCCGGTGAAGCACATGCCGACCGCTCCGACGCCCTTGCCGCCACACTCCTCGTGCGCCTGCTTGGCGAGCGCGCGCAGCCAGTCGACGATGGGGCTGGATTGATCCTTGGCCCAAACGCTGAACTCGCGCCGGATGCAGATGCCCTTGAACATTTCGCCGATGGCGTATCCCGGACTGACCGGTCTGCCCGGCTGGCCGAACAGGCTCGGCAGGAACACCGTCATGCCCGCTGCCACGACCCGATCCGCGAACCGCACCACGAGCGGATGCAGGCCCGGCATCTCGTGGATGATGACAACTGCCGGCCCGCTGCCGCGCCGGTATACCGGCCGGGTCCGGCGACCGTGGTCGAAATCGAACTTTGTATAAGCCTTCAGAACATCGTTCATCGCCGCCCCTTCCGGTCCATGCCGCTGTCAAACTAACATGCGACTCGCGCGTTTCGGCCACACTTCATTTGGCAATTCCCCAATGGACCTGCAGCACAAAGACGAACTGGTTCTGCCTCGGCCATGGGCTTGTCTGCGCGTCGGAGTGACCGGCCATCGCATCGGTCCAAAATTCTCGCAACCGGCGGCGGCGGCTGTGCGTGCCACCATCGACAACATCTTTGGCGACATTGCGCGCCTAGGGCGGCAAACGGTCGAGCGTGACGCCTGGGCTTTTTCGCGTCCGGAGCCGGTACTGTCCACCATATCAGCGCTCGCCAGCGGCTCCGACCAGATCGTGGCGCAAGCCGGATTGGACGCTGGCTACGCACTGAGCGTCATCCTGCCGTTCGCGCGCAACGACTATCGTCGCGATTTCGAGGATGCGGAGTCGGTTCGAGGTTTCGATACGTTGCTCGCCCGAGCGTGTGGCGTGTTCGAGCTCGACGGCAGGCGGCAGGGCGCGGCGCGCTCCTACGAGGCGGCCGGCCTGTTGATGCTGGCCAACGCGGACATCGTCATTGCGATCTGGGACCAGATGCCGGCCGACGGCGTCGGCGGCACGGCTCTCATCGTCGAACATGCCGTCGCGGAGGGCGTGCCGGTCATCCTGATCGATCCACGCAATCCCATGGAGCCAACAATCCTGTGGCGCGCCGACCTGCCGCTCCCCACCGCGCGGTCGGGAATCGAAGACGTGACGCGGCGGCCACTCGCTAGCCTGCTGCCTGACGTGATTTCGCTCATGCTGGCGCCGCCCGGCGAAGGTGCCGAACGGCGCGCGCTCCAGAGCGTGTTTTCTGAAAGAGAGCGGCGCTGGAATTTTGCCTTGTCCTATCCTTTTCTTTTATTTTTGCTCGGCGTGCGCGCCTTGCGCTGGTCCGATCTGCGCCCGCCGGATCGTCGCGCGGACGGGGCCTCGCGCTGGCGCGAATATCTCGATGCACAATCGCGCAACGCAAACCTTTCGCAGGTGCTGACGCAATCGTTGTTGCGGGCCTACTCGTTTATCGATCATCTTTCGATCCGTTATGCGCAAATCCATCGCAGCGCCTATGTGTTCAACTATGTGGCTGCGGCGAGCGCGGTCCTGCTCGCGCTGAGCGCTCTGCTGCTGCCGACCGGGTTCAAGCCGGTGTTGCTCACCCTCGAGATCGTGTTGATTCTTTCCATTCTTCTCATCATCGGCGGCAGTGCGCGCGGTCAATGGCACCAGCGCTGGCTGGAATATCGCAGACTCGCAGAAACCCTGCGCCATTTGCGCATCCTGGCACTGATGGGCGCCGCTGCACGCCTCGACCGGCCGGGAAACCGCGCCAGCAGCGCACATGGCTGGGTAAGCTGGTACGCCCGCGCCGTCGCGCGTGAAGTTCCGGTGCCCAATCTTGCCGTCGATCGCGCCTATCTGACGGCGGTACGCGACGCGGTCAGCAGCTCCGAACTCAAGACGCAAATCGACTACAACCATGACAATGCCCAGGCGATGGAAGCGGCAGACGATCGGCTGCACTTGACCGGCACGATCCTGTTCCTGGCGACTCTGGCGATCTGTGCGACCTATCTGTGTCTCTATTTCCTGGCGCCGAACGCCACCAAAGAGTTCAAGGAGTGGACCATTTTTCTCACCGCGCTTTTTCCGACGGTCGGTGCGGCGATCCATGCCATCCGCGCCCAGAGCGACTTTCGTTCGGTGGCCGAGCGTTCGCGCGAGACCGCCGAGAAGCTCGAACAGCTCGATGCGGCGATGCATAGCGAACCGCTGGAGTTCGCGCGCCTGCTCGACCGGATCGAGAAGGCCTCGGACTTGATGATGGCCGATGTCGCGGAGTGGCACGTGCTCTTCCGCACCCGTCCATTGAGCCTGCCGGCCTAGACCGGCGGCGATATCCAACCCTCCATCGCGGCGATGAGAGCGGGCGCGCCGGCAAGCCTCGGTTCCAAGTCGTTCAGCACCTGCGCACCGCGCCACACCATCCTCATTCGCGCAGGGTGGGTTTCGGCAAGGCTCTTGGCCATCTCGATCTGTCCCGGATCGGCTGGATCGACCACCAGAATCGGAGTCGTGCCGGGAGCGAGATCCGCCAGCAGCCGGCGGGCCTGTTGGCCATCGGCGAGGGGAATGATCTGTTCGCGATTGATGCGAAAACCGGCCTTGCGCGCGATTGCGGGAATGCGGCGGACCAGATCGCGATTTCGCTGTTGGTCGTCCGGCGGGATTTCGTCCCAGTCGCGCAGCAAAGGATGCAGCCGGCGCACTTCGTCGCGATGATCGGCGTACGTCCAGTCGGCGGCCCACTGCTCGACGCACCAACGCCAATGTTCCGCCCGCGCCAGAGCTTCGATGGTCTCGCTGTCCAGCGACGGCTCTTCTGCCTCGCCGGGTGCAAGGCTGCGCCCTACAGCGCGCAACAAGGCCGGCATGTGGTCCGCAAAGGCACGGTTGGCTCGCTTGTAGCGCTCAGGCAGGTGTTCCCAGGGCACGCTGGCGGGGGAATGCTCGGTCTGTCCCATCGTTTCGAGATAGGCCTCGTGCGCCGCGCGCGCCAACCGGTCCAGCGCATGGCCCAACAGCATCTGCGGACTCGTCAGCTGTTTGAGATCGCCGAACGAGACCAGTCGGTCTGGCAGAAGCGGATGACTTTCGACCAGGCGCATGAATTCGCCAAGCTTGTGCTGCTGGCGCAGGCGCACGAACACCGGCGTGGCCAATTGGCCGAGCCGGTCGAGGCAGGTGCGGAATTGCAGGGCGGTATGGAGCGAATTCTCGTCGCTCGAGAGCGCCACGACGATCATCTGCGCCTTGAGGCCGTCGAGCGATTTTTCGATTTCCGTCCACGACGATGCATTTTCTGCGTTGAAGGTGCAGGGACGAAAAACGAAGTCGGCAAGCCTGCAGAGGCCCGCATTGCGTATCTTGAACAGATTTTCACTGTCCTTGGCCTTGTCGTCAAAGACCGTGACCGACAAGCGCGTTCCAGGGCTCGCGAAGCTCGATTGAATGGTTTGGCGTGCGATCTCGCTACCGCCACTGCCGAAGCCGGCGAGTACCAGGTGCGGGCGCTGGTCGTGCTCGAGAAACGCGCTTGCGAACGGCGCGGAGTGCAGCAGGGCACGCGCCGAGTTGGTGTAGATGTTGAACAGCTGCATTTCTGCAGACTTGCGGCCCAGCACCGCGGTGCGATGTCCCGCCAAAGTGTCGCGCAGCCAGTCCGTGCGCAATTCTGCCAGCAACACGACCGGATGCGCCGCACCTTTCGCGTCCAGCAGTTCGCCGGCGCGCAGGCCGATCTCCAGATTCTGCGCATCGGATCCGGTCGTCATGACCAGGGCTTCGGCACGCCGGAACCCCGCCAGCGCGAGCATGCCGGCCTGCGAGGCATCACCTTTCAGCACGGCCACGCCAAGACTCTCGCAGGCCAGCGCATTGGCGCCATCGGCGTCGAGCGTAATGGCGACGACGGCACGTCCCTCCGCGACCAGGCCCTCGACGATGTTGCGGCCGGTATCGCCAAGCCCGCAGACGATGATGTGGTTGCGGGCGCGATGAGCGAGCGCGACGCGCATGTCGCGCCGCAGATTGACCAGCAACAGCTTGGCGCCACCCAAAAGGGCCATGGCCGGCAACGCGAACTGCGCGATGACCAGCTGCCAGGGGTCTAGTCCAGGCTCAAAATTGCCGTTCAGCCGCAACAGTCCGATGGCACGGAACAGTGCCTCGGCGGCGGAGACCACGTGACAGGGCCGCGACGGATCGCATTCCAGAAAGCCCCAGAAGCCCAGAGCAACCGCGCCGATGCCCAGCGGACCCAGGATGAGCCAATCGCGCAGACGGAACAGATTGGTGAACATGCCGGCTCGCCCCCCTCCGCTCCGTGCTCTCGGCAAAGGATAAGAGAAACGCCGTAATCGGGGTAGGGCAGGCAAGTGCGAGGTGTCTCGGAGAGACTGCGCTTCAAGCTCTATTTTGGACGTTTGTTAACGGCCGCTGCCGGGAGGCGGCGCCGGGCGCACCTATTTACCTCGTCTGCAGAGATGGTCCCCATTTCCGCTTAAAATGGCCACGACGTGCTTGCGGTACTGGCCTCCTTCCCGTTAAGTGCGCCCCGTCAAAGTTGTGGGGCCCCCGAAGAATGCCAATTGACATGAACAGTGTGACGATGCGGTCGATCATTGCAGCGGTACTTCTGGTCGTCGGACTGGCCGGGGGCTGGTTCGGCCACAAGGCCCTGAGTTCCACGGGTGACACACCGACCATTGCGCTTTACCAGGATTGGCGCCTTGCCTGCCCGGTCGCCAGCCTCAAAGAGGGCTCGTGCGAGATGCAGCAGGACGTCCTGGATGCCAAGACGCATTCAGAACTGGCACGCCTGTCGATCTTTCAGTTGAAGGGCGACACCACGATGCTCGTTACCGTGCCATACAATGTATTGCTTGAGCCCGGTCTCGCGCTCTCCTTCGGAACCGCCAAGCCGCTGGTCTACCAATACGAAACCTGCAACGGCGTCGGCTGCATCGTTCGCGTCAAGGTCGACGACGCGCTCCGTGCTTCCCTTGGCGGAACCGCGCAGGCGCGCGTGCTCTTCGCGGGGCTCGATGGCAAGCCGGTCGGGCTGCCCTTCTCGTCTAAAGGATTTAACGACGCCGTCGCGGCATTCGACGGCGCAGAAGCCAGGCGCAATTCCTGGTGGCGGAGACTGTGGTCATGAAATTCGTTCAGGCTTGTGTCGCCGGCGCCTTTGCACTGGCCCTTCTGTCGATCGGCACGGCATCAGCCGATCCGGCGCCCAGCGCGCCCTTGCAGCCGAGCGAGTCGAAGACTGTCGGTGACTGGACTGTCCGCTGCTATCCCGTCGCCTCGCCGTCGCCTTGCGACATGTACGAGTTGCTGGCCAACAAGCAGACGAACCAACGCGTCATGAGCCTGTCGCTTGCCTACATGCCGGCCGGGGACAGACACGTCATCCAGATCGCCGTTCCGTTGGGCGTTTCCATCCCAAGCGGCTTGATCATCGAATCCGACACCTACATGTCGCCTGCGCTGCACTATCGCCGTTGCGATCGCGCCGGTTGCTATGTCGAGATGATCTTCGATAACGCCGCAGTGACTTCGTTGGCCAACGCGACCGGACCGGCGAAGATCAAGATTGTGGCGGACGGCGGAAAAGTCTTCGAAATACCGTTCTCATTGAAGGGCTATTCGGACGCGCACGGAGCGATGGTCGATCTGGCCCGCAAGAAGACGACCAAGCCCGCGCAGTCGACCTCGCCGGCGACACCGGCACCGGCAACGCCGTAATCTTTGAAGAGCGGGGAGGAGATCGCGATGGCGGTCTCGCCCGTCTGCTTCGCTCTCAGCGAGGCTGCTGCCGCAAGGCTGACTTGATCCGGTCGCGAAACACGATCGCGAGTAGAATTGCGGCCGCCCCGACAGCGATGGATGGCCAGCCGCCCAGCCAAAGCCACGTCGTCTTGATTGCGTCCCAGCCGACGGCACCCAACAAGAGCAATGAGGCCGACCAAATAAAGGCAGACGTGACGTTGGCGATCTGGAACGGCCAGAACGACATCTGCGAAATTCCGGCGACGAGTGGAACGGTAGCGCGGAACGGACCCATGAAGCGGCCGATGAAGATTCCCCAAACACCCCAACGACCGAAGAAGGCGAGCGCTTTTTCCATTTGGGCGCGATAGTGCGAGATCGGCCAGACCGAGAGAACGTGCTCCTTGTAGCGGTGCCCCACCCAATAGGAGATCCAGTCACCCAAGATCGCCCCGATAGCAGCGGCCAGCCAAATCGGCCAGAAGCCCCAGGCCGAGACGTCGCTCGCGCGAAGGATCGCGCCCAGGCCGATCAGGATCGTTGTACCGGGTACCAGGAACGAGAGGCCGGCGAACGACTCGCCGAAAGACACGACGAAGGCGATCGCGAAGGTGGATTCTGGATGCTCTCTCGCGACGTGCAGCAGCCAGTGGGCACCGTGATTAATCCAGGCAAAAAGGCCGTGCATGGGGCAAAAATCCGTGGGGAACCGATGGGAAGCGGCAGGGTTACACTTAAGATATGCAGCTTCCAGTTAAAGGGTCCTAGGGCCCTCGCGACACTTTCGACAAATTTCGCCACTATCCCTTTGCTATCTGACCCTCGAATGGGCGTCGACTGGATTTTCCAGCTTTAGCGAGTCTTGCGGAATGAGCAGTCCTGGAAGTCTGAAGGACGTTCTTGATACGGCATGGGGCCGGACGGACCGGGCCTGGCGCTGGGGCGCAGCGCGCCTGCCCGGCGGTGCCAAAACATTGGCAATCGGCCTCGGACTTGTGTTGCTGTTTTTGCTGATTTGGGCGATCCGCCCGGCCACGAACGCCGGCAGTACGGCTGGCCGATTCGGCGCGGGCGGTCCGCAAGCGGTCGGCGTGGCGCTCGCCACCAGCGGCGACATGAGCATTACGCTCAACGCCTTGGGGACGGTCACCCCGCTCGCCACCGTTACCGTGCGGCCGCAGGTCGGCGGCCAGCTGCTCAAGATCGCTTTCCAGGAAGGCCAGATGGTGAAGGCCGGCGACGTCCTGGCGTTGATCGATCCGCGCACCTTCCAGGCCGCGCTCAACCAGGCGCTCGGACAGCTCGTCAGAGACCGCGCATTGCTCGCCAACGCGCAACTCGATTTGAAACGCTTCAAGGCGCTGTCGGAGGCGAAGGCAATTTCGGACCAGCAATTGGCAACCCAAGCGACCCTGGTGCTGCAGGACCAAGGCTTGGTGCGTTCCGATCAGGCCAATGTCGAAGCCGCGTCGATCAATCTCGGCTACACGCGCGTCACCTCGCCCGTCGACGGCCGGGTCGGCCTGCGTCAGGTCGATGTCGGCAACACGGTGCAGGCCGGCCAGAGCGGCGGCATCGTGGTCGTCACGCAGCTGCAGCCGATCTCAGTTCTGTTTTCACTTCCCGAAGACAATATCGACGCGATCATGGCGCGGATCGGGTCCGGCGCGACGCTCAAGGTCTACGCCTATGACCGCGGCCAGACCGTTCTGCTCGCGACCGGCAGCCTTGCCACCGTCGACAACCAGATCGACACGACCACGGGCACGGTCAAGATGCGCGCCCAGTTCGACAATACGAAGGGCGAGCTATTTCCCAACCAGTTCGTGAATGTCCGGCTGCTGGTCAACACCGAGCATGGACGTACGCTTGTGCCCATCGCGGCCGTGCAGCGCGGTTCGCAGGGCAATTTCGTTTATGTCGTCGAGCCTGACAAGACGGTCAGCATGCGCACCGTCACGCTGGCCCCCGGCGACGACAAGCACGTCGCGATTCTCCAAGGTCTCAAGCCGGGTGACACCGTCGTAGTGGACGGCGCTGACCGTCTGCGCGATGGAGCCGAGGTGACGTTGCCCAACGTGACGGCGCCCGTGACCAAGCCGAGTGCCGCTGTTGGCGCGGCTGGCGGCGCCACCGTCGCGGGGGCCGCGCGCCGGGCCAAGATGGCCGCCGTGATCAAGCAATTCTGCCAGGCCGATATCGCCAAGTACTGCGCCAAGCTGCAACCCGGCAGCCAGGAATTGCGCCAGTGCGTGCGCCAGAATCGCGACAGTTTCAGCGACTCCTGCCAAGCGGAGCTGAAAAAGCTCCGTGGCGGTTCGGGTGGCGGAGGACGGGGCGGGTTTGGCGGCGGCTTCGGTGGTGGAGGAGGCGGGCCGTAGAAGCGGGACGCGGCTGACAGCATGAATCCCTCCGCACCCTTCATCGTTCGTCCGGTCGCGACTTCGCTTTTGATGATCGCGATCCTGCTCGTGGGCATCGTCGGGTTCGGCTATCTGCCGCTGTCGGCGCTGCCGGAAGTCGACTATCCCACCATTCAGGTTCAGACGTTTCTGCCCGGCGCCAGCCCGGAGGTGATGACGTCCTCGGTCACCGCGCCGCTCGAAAAACAGTTCGGCCAGATGCCGGGCCTGAACCAGATGTCCTCGGTCAGTTCGGCCGGTGCGTCCGTCATCACCCTGCAATTCGATCTCAGCCTCAATATCGATATCGCAGAGCAGGAAGTGCAGGCGGCGATCAATGCGTCGGGCAATCTACTGCCTTCGAGCCTTCCCGCGCCTCCCGTCTATGCCAAGGTCAATCCGGCCGATGCGCCGGTTCTCACACTGGCGATCAGTTCCAAGTCGATGCCGCTGACCCAGGTCGAGGATCTCGCCGACACGCGCATCGCGCAGAAGATTTCGCAGCTCTCCGGCGTCGGACTGGTCAGCATCGCAGGCGGGCAGCGCCCGGCGGTGAGGGTGCGGGCCAACCTGCAGGCGCTCGCCGCTTACGGCCTGAACATCGACGATCTGCGCACCACCATCTCCAACGCCAACAGCAACGCGCCCAAGGGCGGCTTCGACGGCGCAGCGCAGGCCTACACGATCAACGCCAACGATCAGCTGCAGAGTGCCAACGACTACAAGAACATCGTCGTCGCTTACCGCAACGGCGCGCCGGTGCATCTGTCCGATGTCGCCACCGTTCTGGAGAGCGCCGAGAACATGAAGCTGTCCAGCTGGATGAACAATACGCCCGCCATCCTGCTGAATGTGCAGCGGCAACCCGGCGCCAACGTCATTTCGGTGGTGGACAGCATCAAGGCGATGCTGCCGCAGATCCAGGCGGGCTTGCCTGCCGGCATCGACGTTACCGTGCTGACCGACCGCACCAACACCATCCGGGCTTCGGTCAACGATGTCGAATTCGAGCTGGGCCTGGCGGTCGTTCTTGTGGTGCTGGTGATTTTTCTCTTCCTGCGCAACATTCCAGCGACGTTCATTCCGAGCCTCTCCGTGCCATTGTCGATCATCGGCACGTTCGCCGCGATGTATCTGCTCGGTTACTCGCTCAACAACCTGTCGCTGATGGCGATGACCATCGCGGCCGGATTTGTCGTCGACGACGCGATCGTCATGATCGAGAACATCACGCGCTATCTTGAAGCCGGTGACACACCGATGCAGGCTGCGCTCAAAGGCGCCGGCGAAATCGGCTTTACCATCGTCTCGCTCACCGTATCGCTGATCGCAGTGCTGATCCCGCTTCTGTTCATGCAGGAAGTGGTCGGGCGGTTGTTCCGCGAATTCGCCGTGACCCTGGCGATCACGATCCTGATATCCGCCGTCGTTTCACTCACCCTGGTGCCCATGCTCTGTGCCAAGCTTCTGCGCCGCCATGACCGCAGCAAGCAGGGCGCGGTCGCGCGCCGGTCGGAGGAATATTTCAACCGGCTCATCGCCGAGTATGATCGGGTCTTATTTTGGGTCCTGGACCATCAGCCGCTGACCTTGTTGGTCGCGGTGGTGACCCTGGTTGTGACCGTCCTTCTCTATGTCGTGATCCCCAAGGGCTTCTTTCCGACGCAGGATACCAGCCTTGTTCAAGGCATCACGCGCGCCGGTCCAACCGTTTCGTTCGCCGAGATGGCGCGCCGCCAGCAGGCTCTTGCCGCGGACATCCTGCGCGATCCGAATGTCGAGAGTCTGTCCTCGTTCATTGGCGTCGACGGTACCAACAACACCCTGAACAGCGGCCGCTTGCTCATCAATCTGCTGCCCAAGGATCAGCGCGCACAGGGTGTGACCGCGGTGATCCGCCAGCTGCTGACGAGTGCCAACGGTGTGCCGGGCATTTCTCTATATCTGCAGCCGGTGCAGGATCTG
>JANYBR010000312.1 GCA_025360685.1 Pseudomonadota bacterium | reverse complement strand
TGCCCCTCGGGGTTGCGCACGCGCTCGTTGATGAGCTGCCAGCGCGCGAGATCGGGCCGCTTGCTCGGATCGAGCCCGAACGCGTGCAGGACTTCGGAGTCGAGCCCCTCGGCCGAATAGGCTTCGGGCACGGCGTAGATGTTGTCGACGTCGCGCGCCTCGATCACGGCGGTCTCGCGCACATTGCAGAATAGCGAAAGCTTGCGGCGCTCTTCCTTCGGGATTTCCCGGTCGGTGCGGCAGAGCAGAATGTCGGGCTGGATGCCGATCGAGAGCAGTTCCTTGACCGAGTGCTGCGTGGGCTTCGTTTTCAGTTCGCCCGCGCTCGGGATGTAGGGCATCAGCGTCAGGTGCACATAGACCGCATGGTGGCGCGGCAGTTCGTTGCCGAGCTGACGGATGGCTTCAAAGAACGGCAACCCCTCTATGTCGCCAACCGTTCCGCCGATTTCGACCAGTAGGAAATCCAGATCGTCCGTGCCGGCAAGGACGAATTCCTTGATCATGTCCGTGACGTGTGGGATCACCTGAACGGTGCGGCCCAGATAGCCGCCTCGCCGCTCCTTCTCGATCACCTGGCTGTATATGCGTCCGGAGGTGACGTTGTCGGACTTTGATGCCGAGACACCGGTGAAGCGCTCATAGTGGCCCAGATCAAGGTCAGTCTCTGCCCCGTCGTCGGTGACGTAGACTTCGCCGTGCTGGAATGGCGACATGGTCCCCGGATCGACATTGAGATAGGGGTCCAGCTTCCGCAAACGGACTTTGTACCCGCGAGCCTGCAAAAGGGCTCCGAGTGCGGCAGACGCCAGACCTTTTCCCAAGGAAGAGACCACGCCGCCGGTGATGAAGATCAACCGCGCCATGGAAGGCCAACATGTCGAAAGAGGTCCGCGCACTCAAGCAGAAAGATTCAAAATCTTGACGATCTCACACGCGCTCAGAGCATTGCGTGAGAACATACTGAACCGAAACAGATTAATGCGGGGTTGGAACGGACGGTTGAGCCGGGCTTCCGCCCGGGATTGGCGCCTTCTGTGCCGGCAATGTCGTCGACGCAGGCGTGGGTTGCGAATCGAGGATGGACTTCTCGTTTCGGCCGTGCAGGGCGAGCAGATTGAGCGCCAGACAAGTGAGGAAGAAGAGTACGGCCAGCACCGCTGTCGTACGGGTCAGCGTGTCCGCGGCGCCACGCGGCGAGAATAGCCCGCCCAGCCCCGAACCGCCGCCCCCCATGCCCAGCGCGCCTCCTTCGGAACGCTGAAGGAGGACGGTGACTACCAGAGCGACCGCAACCAAGAGTTCCACGACGAGCAAAATGGGTTGCAAAGAAGCCTCCAAGCGCCTTCAGGGCGGGCTCAATAGACGAAAGTGCCCGCTTAGGGAAGCGCCTGCTTGGCCGGGCCAACAAGGAGCACCGCCGTTCCGACCGCGTTACGTTCGATCAAAATCCTTGCTGAGCGGGGTGGATAGCGCCATTTGCTGTCGTCACGGCTCGCAGCGGCGGGCGGACGTCGCCATGGCCCGACTCAACTGGCTTGTGCCACGCTTTTGGGTCCTTGGCGGGCGCGAATAATGGCCACCGTGGCATCGATCTCGCCGAGTATTTCTGTTGTCGATTTCTGGCTATCAAAGACTTGGTTCAAGCTCAGTGAGGCATGTCCCAGCAGGTGCATCGAGGCGTTTCGATCGACCCCTGCCTGCAATCCCTCGACGGCCGCGAGGACCGAGTTACACCACTCGTTCGCCATCTGCAGATTTGTCTCCGCGCACCGACGTACAATTCCCTTGGCCAGCCGACCAATCTTTTCGAGTGCCTGCTTGTACAACATTCCGCCGGGAACCTCGTCCTGCATCAGTCGACACTGGATTGATATCTGGAAAGCGTCCCTGCGCAATTTTTCCGAATTGAGCACGTCACGTGCGCCCTTCAATTCCGCGTCAAGCCGCAATGTTGCTTCCTCAGACGTCAAGCGGTCCTTTGCCTTCATCTTGAGAGAATTGGGCGGATCGAACAGCTCGGCGTTTGATGGACGAGACGCGTCCTTTCGCCGATCCGGACCGACATACTCCGACGTTACGACGAAGCCTTTGCGACGCTCGGCATGCGCTTCGATACGTTGACTCAGCAAAGTGGTCGAAAAGGGGCGCAGCAGCAGATCGTCGGCGCCGGAGTTGACCACGCGCGATACGAGCGCTGTGCTTTTTTCCCACGCTGTGACGATGATGACGATGAAGGGGTTGTAGCCTGCACCCCCCTGCCGCAGTTCCTGAATCATCTCGCACAGCTGCGCATCGGCACCTTGGGCCTCGCACAATGCCAAGTCTGGCGGACGTCTTCGAATGGCGTCTCGAAACGCGTCCAGAGTGGCGACAGTTTCGATTCGGCGAAAGCCAAGCGTGTAGAGCGCGGCGCGCGTGGCCGTTCGATTTGCTGCGACGGGGTCATAGACCAGTGTCTCAGTGGATTCATAGACCAGACGGCTCATGCGTTCCGTTCCAGACCCAATGCCCAATGTTTCAAACGGGCTATAAATGCCACGCTCCCGGTTAAGTTTGGGTAGGCGAAAGCAGTTAAGACGAGGGCTGTGAAAACTCTACAATTGTCGTGAATTCGGAGGCGTTGAGACTTGCGCCACCAACCAAAGCCCCGCCAACATTGGGCAACGACAAGATCTCTCTCGCGTTTGAGGGTTTTACCGAACCGCCGTAAAGGATTCGTATCCGCGAACCCAGGCAGATCCTGATGTGCGCATGCATGTCCGAAATTTCTTCGTTTGTTGGCGTCTTTCCCGTGCCGATGGCCCAAATGGGCTCATAGGCGATGATCGTATTAGTCGTCGTTGCGCCACGCGGTACAGAGCCCGTCAGCTGGCGCTTGCAGATGATCTTCGCCTGGCCCGCTTCGCGCTCCAAGAGCGTCTCGCCAACGCAAATGATTGCAGTGAGACCGGCACGCCACGCGGCGCTGGCCTTTGCAGCGACCAGCGCGTCCGTCTCTCCGTGATATTGCCGGCGCTCGGAGTGACCCACTATGACCGCCGTCGCGCCACAGTCGCGCAGCATCTCGGCGCTGAGATCTCCAGTGAAAGCTCCGGATGGCTCCGGGTGACAGTCTTGGGCACCAATTGCAACTCCAGGGGCGCCACTCTGCACGGCGTGGGATATCAACGTAGCGGGAGGACAAATCAACACGTCGCAATGGGCCGGCTTGGTGGTCAGCGTTCGCGACATCAGCGCTATTTCGACAATCGACTCCGTCAGGCCGTTCATCTTCCAATTTCCCGCAATCAACTGGCGCATACCGATTCATTCCCCGTGTTGGACGCGCGGAAAAGAGTCGCTGGGGTCGATGCTTGAGTTAATTCGTCCCAACGGGCTTATTGCTGTCCGCTTGCCCTCTCTCTATCATCCGCCGCTTTTTGCCGCCACGGCTCCTTCTGAAAACCGGGTTTTTCATGCTTCAGGAAATTCGAAAATACGCCAAGTCTTGGGTCTCCTCCGTCTTCCTGGGCGCATTGGCACTGAGCTTCGCCCTGTGGGGCATTGCCGATATTTTCCGCGGCAGCGCCGACACCACCGTATTTTCCATCGGTTCGACCGAGGTCGGCGCTGATTTATTCGCCCGTGAGTATCACAACCTAATTCGAAACGCCGGTGCCACTCTAACTCCAGACCAGAGCCGAGCGGCCGGCCAGCAGATTCTGGATCGCATGATTACGACCACTTCGCTCGATGTTGTCGTGGACAAGCTCGGCTTGACCGCTTCCGACGCACGCGTCATCGCCCAAATTCAATCCATGTCGGCATTCCACGGGCCACTGGGCAAATTTGATCGCGCCACATTTGTTCAAGCTATCTCAAGAGCACAATATACTGAGGGTCAGTTCGTCGTCGCCATTCGTAAGGATCTTGGCCGCGACCAGATGCTTCGATCCGTCGAGGGTGGATACGCCCTGCCGTCCGACTACGCACTCGCGATATTTGCTTATATCAACGAAGTACGGGCCGCGGAGTATTTCGTTCTGACGCCCTCAATGCTGGGCCCCATTGCCGCGCCGGGCGATGACGTACTCTCCGGCTATCTGAAAGCCCACCCGGAAAGGTTCAGCACACCAGAGTATCGAGCCGTCAGCTACGCCTCCATTGGCATCGACGACGTCGCATCCGCGATTGTGGTGACCGACAAGCAAGTTCAGGACGAATTCGACGCCAACCGAACGGACTATGTGGTGCCGGAGAAACGCGATCTGGAGCAGATCACGTTCCCTTCCGAGGCAGAAGCCAAGGTCGCGAAGGCGGCTCTGGATGCTGGCACGCCGTTTGCGGCGCTCGCGATGGAGCGCCACCTGAAGCCGTCCGACTACCAGATTGGCACGGTGGTCGCTGTCGATCTGGACGCGCCACGCTCGGCTGCATTTTTTGCACTGCCGTTGAATGCCGTCAGTGCGCCGGTGAAGGGCGCATTTGGTTGGGTCTTGATGCGCGTAACCAAAATTGCATTCGGCAGTACCAGAAATCATGACGAGATCAAGCTGGCGCTGCAGCGAAAGCTCGCGTCTGCGAAGCTAACCGATATTGCCAATGCGTTCACCGATGCCGTCGGTGGCGGTGCTAGCATCGCGGAAGCTGCGCGCAAGTCCGGTATGCATTTCGGGCAAATTGCGGCCGTCGACGCTCAGGGATTGGCTCCCGATGGCAGCAAGGTGGCCGCGACCTCAAGCGCAGAGCTTCTGGCTCAAATATTCAAAAGCGAAGTTGGCGACGAAGGCGATCCCTTCTCAAGCGCAGATGGTCATTTCTATGCGCTCAAAGTCGACCGCGTAACGCCTCCTCAGGTCAAACCGTTGAATTCGATTCGAGCGCAGGCGATCGCGCAATGGACAGCTGACCAGCAAGCGGTCCAACTGAAGGCCAGGGCCGCTGCGCTGGTCTCCCGGGCAAACATGTCCCACTCGCTGGACGACATTGCCAGGTCGGTTGGGGTGGCTGTGCAAGCCAGCCCAGCCCTTACGCGCGGAACAGATACGCCGGTATTCGGCAAGGTCTTGGTGCAGAGCCTGTTCAAGGCTCCCGCCGGCGGCATCGTATATGGAGCCGCTTCGGGTGGCGGTTATGTCATTGCCCGCGTGTCGGGTATCGCACACCCTCCCCCGCCGCAAAACGAGTTGGAATTCATGCGCGGCGTACGGCAACTGTCCGGTCAGATCGCGTCTGACTTCACGATAGCTCTGGCGAAGGCCGAGCAGGAACGCGCTGGAGTGACGATAAACCAGAAGCTGGTCGACACCACGGTCGGCGGTTCAGGATCGTGACCGACCGATGGCAATTGAACCCGACTTTGCCTCCTTCGCGCGCACCTATGAATCCGCGACGCCTCAAGTCGTCTATACAAGGCTGATCGCCGATCTGGAGACTCCGGTCTCCGCGTTCCTCAAGTTAGGCGAAGGCCGCGACAACGCATTCCTTCTCGAGAGTGTCCAGGGTGTCGAGACGCGCGGCCGATATTCGATCATCGGTCTCAAACCCGACCTCATCTGGCGCTGCCGCAATGGCAGGGCGGAGATCAATCGCGGCGCTCGTGCGGACGCAGGAAAGTTTGTTCCGGACACTGGCGCCGACAATCCACTCGCGGCACTGCGCAGGCTCATCAAAGAATGCCAAATGAAATTGCCGTCCGCCGTACCACCCATGGCGGTCGGCCTGTACGGCTACCTTGGCTACGACATGGTGCGGCTGGTCGAGAGACTGGGCCCGGCACCGGTCGATCCTCTTGACCTCCCGGACGCGATTCTGCTGCGGCCCACCATCACCGCGATTTTCGACAATGTGCGCGACGAGATTCTCGTTGTTACGCCGGTGTGGCCCGAGAAGGGCATCGACGCTCGCGCGGCATACGCCAGAGCGTCCGAACGCCTGATGGATACACTCGGCGACCTCGAGCGCGCGGCTCCGGCCACGCCGCCGCCGATCGAGGTGCGGGCCACCTCCGTAGTCGACTCCAACACAACGCACGACGAATATTTGGCCATTGTCGAACGAGCCAAGGAATACATTCGGGCGGGCGACGTATTTCAGGTGGTGCCCAGCCAGCGCTTTCGCCGGCCGTTCACGCTGCCGCCATTTTCGCTCTATCGTGCCTTGCGCCGGCTCAACCCTTCGCCTTTCCTCTACAACCTCGCCTTTCCGGGATTTTCGATTGTTGGATCGAGCCCGGAAATTCTCGTGCGACTACGCGACGGAGTCGTCACCATTCGGCCAATCGCCGGGACTCGTCCGCGCGGAACGACCGCCAGAGAAGACAGCGCGCTCGCAGAGGAATTGATGGCCGATCCCAAGGAGCGCGCCGAACACCTGATGCTGGTCGATCTTGGGCGCAACGACGTCGGGCGCGTCGCAAAGACCGGTGAAGTGAAGGTCACCGACAGCTTTTTCATCGAGCGCTACAGCCATGTCATGCACCTTGTCTCAAACGTCGAGGGAAATATCCGCGACGGCCTCGATGCGATCGACGCACTCGCCGCCGGATTGCCTGCTGGTACCTTGTCTGGCGCACCCAAAATTCGAGCCATGCAGTTGATCGACGAATTCGAGAAGGAAAAACGCGGCGCGGTATATGCCGGTGCAGTCGGCTACTTTGCGGCTGACGGCTCGATGGACACATGCATTGTACTGCGGACCGCAGTCGTCAAAGACGGAATGATGTACGTGCAGGCGGGTGGCGGGATCGTCGCTGACAGTGTTCCGGAAAGCGAGTATCAAGAGACGGTCAACAAAGCCAAAGCGCTGCTGATGGCAGCAGACGAGGCGATGCGTTACGCTTCAATGCCCCGCCGCGGCCAGTGAACGGCGAAAGTCGCGCTCCGTTTTAAGTCGAATCGCTTCAGACAGTGAAACCAGCCCGTATCCGCGCGCGGCAGCGCCGGAACTCCACGCCGCCACGCTGGCCAGCGTTACGTCATGCGGATGACCGATCGCGATCGCTACACCGCGTTGGCGCGCCTCTACTTCCAGTACCGTCAGCTGTGCATTGACGGTACTGCCAGTCTGTTCGTCGTCCAGGAACACATCGCGCTCGGCACTCGCCACTCCAAAGGCGTGCGCCACGCGCACCACTTGCGAGTTCGGCGTCGTTCGCGAGTCGAAAAAGATGAGATGGCGGGCAGCCAGTTCCTCCGCGACCGGCATCAGTGAATTCTGGTCTGCGGTAAGCGCGCTTCCCATGTGATTGTTAATTCCCATGGCACCCGGTACGCGCGCCAAGGCGGCGACGAGACGACTTCTGATTTCGTCTGGCGAAAGTCCCATTCTTAACGCCATCGGTCCGGGATCTTCGGTTCCGAGCGCCTGCATGGGCATATGGACCAATACCTCGTGGCCGTCTCGCTCGGCTGCGGCCGCAAGCCGAGATGTCGCCTCGGCATAAGGCAGAAAGGAAAGAGTCACCGACTTCGGCAGCGCGAGCGAACGCTCTGAGCGCGCGATATCAGGGCCGAGGTCATCTATTACAATCGCGACCTCGGCCATGGGTCCCGGCGGCATCGCCTCCGGTTCTCCGTTAGCAGGAACACCATGCGCCGTTTGGTCGACCAGCCAATCTGGAAATCGGCGCCCGGCGATCGGATAGAGTACCTGGGGAGAAAAAGTGCTTGGTGCGAATTGATCAAGCAGGACGGTTAGGCGCACCACCTCGGACGGCGGCGCAGCGCTCGCTTGAGCGGCAAACACTCCCGGCGGGAGGATCGCGGCCAGAAATGATGGAATGCCGTCGATGGCTTGTCCGCCGCACAAGACCAGCGACAACGAAAACAAAGTCCAAAAAGCGGTGTTAGCACCATCTAATAACGCTCGCTCAGGCCGCTGCCGCGGTGCCGTGCGAATCGGTTTCAGGCGATACATGTCTTTGTTTATGCGCGTGCAGGTGCGTGTCAACGCGATTTGCCGACTTAGATCGACATCAGGCCTGCAGAGCACACAAAATTCGACGCACAGCCCTTCAGCGACCTCGCTTCGATCCTGGCTCGACCTGACACTTCGCGGTGCGCTCTCTGCGTGACGGAATAAGTCCTCTACCCGGGCTTACTCACGAGACCGCATCTCTCAGAAGTTCAAGCGCGGCTTTGGCGAAGGCACGCATATTGTCCACTCGATCGGACTGTGCCGTCTCAAGTGTGATTGCGCGCTCGACAGGACCCGAGAGCGCGATGCAGCTGTGACCTGCCGCGTCACCGTAGGGATTGCCTGTCGGTCCGGCCGCACCGGTTTCGGACAGTCCCCAGCTCGCCGAAAAGCGTTCGCGTGCGGTACGCGCCAGCAATTGGGCGTAGGGCTCGCTGGCCGAACGCATGCCAGCAACGGCGTCGCGCGGGAGGTCCATCAACAGCACGCGCGCCTTGGCGGTGTAGACGACCGCGCCGCCGAGAAAATAGGCAGATGCCCCGGGTACGGCCAGCAGCAGGGCGGAGAGCAGACCTCCAGAAGACGACTCCGCAATCGCCAGCGTTTCTTTACGGGCTTTCAGGCGTTGACCCACCTGTTCGGCCAGAGGTAGCAAACCGTGCATCTCGATCTCCGTTTTGTCTCGGACAGTAGCCCTCATTCGGTGCCCGGGCACGCGGGGCATTCGGACGCACACGAAATCTTTGTCTTGCCGGAGAAATACAATCGTGCACCATGCCTTTATCCAGACACGATTTACTGCAAGAAGCCGTTTTCGGCCTTGGGTGGTTGGGAAAATCGATACATGAAGAAGACGGGCACACCGCAGCAGCCTGCATTGCGCTCAGCGCGCGCGCTGGCCGTCGCAATACGCTCGCCCGCCATTGTTCGTCGCAGGCCGCGCTCGCTTCGAGAAACAATCGTCGCTGCTGGAGCCATTCCGCGCAGCCGTGCTCCACGACCTCTCGGGCTACTTCGACGCTGGTTTTCAGCCGAGGCAATACCTCTGGCAGCTTGCAACGTCATTTTAAGCCTGGCGCTGCTGTCTCTCGCGATGACGATGACCATCGCAGGTATGCAGCTGGCAGTCGCGCTGAATCTGGCCGCTACAATCTACATGGTCCTCAACGCCGGACTTCCGTATGCAGGGCTGGCTCTCCTTGCCGGAGGAATTGCCAGAGCCCTTCAGACAAGCATTACCCACCGCAACGATCGCATCGGCAAACTGCTTGAATACGGCACCGCCATGATCCTCATTGCAAGCGGCGTATGGCTCGAGGTCATGCTCGGCTATGCCAGTTTCGTCCCGTTGCTGTTCAAACCGATCCTGTCGGTCGCGGGCGGCGACCTGACCACGCGGGTACGCGGATTTGACCGGGCCGTCGTTGGCTACTTCGAGCCGGCGCTGGTTGGCATGATGGGTTTCCTGCTCGCGGCCAAACAAATCAAGACATCAGTCGAGGCCGGTCGGCACCGCGTTCGCGGTTATTTGGGACTTATCGGACTCGCGGCCAGTGCAGGAGCGCTCTGCATCGGCCTTTATGCCATTCACAGGCACTACGTCTCGCAGGGGACATCGGATACCGGATTTTATGCGATCGGCGGCGATGAACTGTCGAGAGACGAACACAATTACGGCTCGCTGTTTTCGCCGGGTGTGCGCTGCCGTGTGTCTGACGTCTACGGAATGCGCACCGACCCCCTGAATTCGAGGCGGCAGGAAGACCATATGGGAGTCGACATAGCCGTAGCCCGGGGCACACCAATTCACGCAATGGCTGATGGCCAGGTCCTGTTGGCAAAATTCGACCCAGGCCTTGGAAATATGGTGGCTTTGCAAGTCTCGGGTGAGCATCAACCGACCTTGGTGGCTGGGCATATGCAGAAATTTCTCGTCAAGGCTGGACAAGTCTTGAAGCGCGGCGAACTGATGGGCTTCGCCGGCAGTACAGGTCGCTCCACCGGTCCACACGTGCATCTTCAGGTTTGTCCGGATGCCCGCCTCAATCGACGTGGTTTGGCTTGTGGGCGGGCCGAAAATCCCTACGAGGTCTGGCCAACGCTCGCGGCTCTCGCACGCATGTCGTGCAACGACGGTCCGGAAATCTATTAGGCCTTGCCTTCCCCGGCGCCCGCTCAGCAAGATTGCACACGCATTGGTGGGGAACCCGGATGGATTTGAGTTGGAGCGTGGCGGACACGCGATTTCGCCAGGAGGTTCGGGAGTTCCTGGCCGCCGAACTGACGCCTGACCTGCGCAAGGCCGGGCATTCGCTGACCAGCGTCTACGCCGACTATGACATCGGCATGAAGTGGCAACGTATTCTGCACAAGCGCGGTTGGGCCGCGCCGGCGTGGCCGGTCCAGTACGGCGGCTGTGGCTGGAGCGTCGCGCAGCGCTACATTTTTGCAAGCGAGCTTGCATCCGCTGGTGCGCCGCCGACCTCGCCGATGGGCGTCGGCATGTGCGGGCCAGTTTTAATTGGCCACGGTACAGCCGAACAAAAGGCGCACTACCTTCCGCGCATGCTGTCGGGCGAGGACTTCTGGTGCCAGGGCTATTCCGAACCTGGATCAGGCTCCGATCTTGCTTCTCTGCAGATGAGCGCGCGCGACGATGGCGATCACTTCGTCTGCAACGGTCACAAGATCTGGACGACACACGCTCATGTCGCGAACTGGATATTCTGCCTGGTCAGAACGTCGCGCGAGAAAATTCCGCAACTTGGCATCACATTTCTGCTGATCGACATGAAGTCGCCGGGCATCGACGTGAAGCCGATCGTGTCGCTGAGCGGAGAACACATTCAAAACGAAGTCTTCTTTACCGATGTCCGCGTTCCGAAGAAGAATGTTGTAGGCCAAATCGGAGACGGCTGGACGGTCGCAAAGTACCTGATGCAATTCGAACGCGGCGGCGGCGTGAGTTCACCCGGGCTCAAGGTGCGGTTGGAGCGTGTGCGCGCAATGTCCGAGGCGGAAGGTATCGAAGACGAAGTCTTCTCGGTGAAGCTGGCCCAAGCAGCTATCGAGATTGCCGTGCTGGAAGCCGTCGAGATGCGCGTGATGTCGAGCCTCAGTCAGGGACAGGCACCGGGCGCGGAGTCGTCCATGCTGAAGATGGCGTCGACAGAACTAAGCCAACGTCTCACCGAGCTTGCAGTAGAAGCAGCCGGGCTCTACGCCCTTCCCTACCAGCCCTTCTCCGTGTCGGCCGGTGGGCCGTCGCCGAATTATCGCCCGCCGAGCAATCAAACTCCCGTCGGTCCGGACTATAGTTGGACGGTCGCTGCAAAGTATCTCAACGATCGGGCCGGCTCGATCTATGCGGGCACCAACGAAGTGCAGCGAAACATATTGTCGAAGGCCGTGCTCGGACTTTGAGCCAATTCGGAGAATACGATGGACCTGCAACTCAAGGACAAGGTCATATTCGTGGCTGGCGGCAGTCGCGGCATCGGACTGGGGATCGCCGAGTCTTGCCTCAAGGAAGGTGCCAAAGTCGCGCTCACGGCGCGCGGTGCGG
>JANYBR010000306.1 GCA_025360685.1 Pseudomonadota bacterium | reverse complement strand
TACAACATGGGCGGCATTCCCACGAACTACATGGGCGAGGCGTTGGCCTTGAAGGACGGCAATCCGGATTCGGTCATTCCCGGATTCATGGCAGTCGGCGAAGGGGCATGCGTGTCGGTGCATGGCGCCAATCGCTTGGGCTCGAATTCGCTGATCGACTTGGTCATTTTCGGCAAAGCTGCGGGTACGCAGTGCGCCAAGACGATCACGCCGGGCGAGCGCCATGTGGAGTGGCCGAAGGACGCGGGCGACGCTGCACTGGCGCGGCTCGACAGGTACCGCAACGCGAAAGGCGGCACTCCGACAGCAAAGATGCGCCGCGACCTGCAGCTCGCGATGCAGGACGATGCCGGCGTTTTCCGAACCGGCGAAACACTGGAAAAAGGCCGCAACCGTATCGCGGCGATCTATTCAGGCATGGGCGATATCTCGGTGACCGACCGCTCAATGATCTGGAACACCGATCTGGCCGAAACACTGGAGTTCGAAAACCTCATCCAGCAAGCCATCGTGACCATCGAAGGCGCGTTCAACCGGACCGAAAGCCGCGGCTCGCACGCTCGCGAGGACTATCCCAATCGCGACGATGTCAATTGGATGAAACACACTCTGGCATGGCTCGATTCCAAAACGGGCCGGGCGAGGATCGACTACCGTCCGGTGCATTCGTACACGCTGACCAACGACGTCGAATATATTCCACCCAAGGCGCGGACGTACTGAGGGCAAGTCCCGTTCTCGCCCCTCAAAGGAGCAGACATGGGTAAACGCCTCGAACTCGACAAAGTTGTTTCACATGTCGGCTCCGGCTATCCCCAACCGTTCGACATTCCCGTGGCCAAGAGAGTGCGCAAGCGCTTGGCAGAGGCGGCCGGTCTGACGAAGATCGGCGTCACCCTGCTCCGTCTCCCGCCCGGCGCCTGGTCGACGCAGAGGCACTGGCACATTCACAGTGACGAATTCGTCTACGTCCTGTCAGGCGAAATCGTGCTGGTGACCGATGACGGCGAGGAAGTTCTGCGCGCCGGCGACGCGGCCGGCTTCAAGGCGAGCGACCGCAATGGACACCACTTGCAGAATCGCTCCGGCAGCGATGCGACGGTATTGGAAATCGGAAATCATCTGGAAGACGACACGGCGTACTACCCGGACATCGATCTGATCGCATCGCTGGTGGATGGCCGCTCGATTCTCACCCATCGCGACGGTACCGTCTACTCCGAAAACCGCTAGCGGATCACTCCGCTCCGGAACCGCTTTAGCCTTGAGTTTTCTGGCTCCAGTCCAGCGACGCTGCATTGCGATAGCGTGTCGAAATTGGCACTCGAATATCGAGCGATTCTGCCCTATTCTATTCACTCGGGATTCATGCCGAATCCGGAAGACTATCTTTGACGACCAGAAATCGCTGGCCGCAAATTGTCATGCTCTCATATCTGAGGAGAATTTGATGCTGAACAAGTCTGGACTGATTGCCGGAGTCGCGATGCTTGCACTGTTCGCCGCAACCGGTGCGGCGATGGCCGACGATTGCAGCGGGCATGGCCACGAGACCGGCACGGTGCTCGGCGCGATCGCGGGCGGCCTGATCGGCAGCGCGGCGAGCCATGGCAATGCCGGTGCAGTGGTTGGCGGCGCGATCGTCGGCGGACTCGCCGGCAACGCGATCTCGCGCGACATCGACTGCGACGATCGCGAAGGTGCATCGCACGCCTACTACGACAGTTTCGACGGCGAGATTGGCGAACGCTACGAGTGGCACGGTCACGGCCACGGATATGTGGTCTCGAATCGCGAGTACTACGAGCACGGCCATCTCTGCCGCGATTTCACACAGGTCGTCTGGCACCACGGCGAAGAGTTCACGCGCGATGGAACCGCTTGTCGCCGCCACGGCGAGTGGGAAATCGAGATGGACTCCGATTGATTTTGTAGAGACAGCCCCGCGCCTGAAAGAACGCGGGGCTTTCGCCTATTTGCCCTTCCACTGCGGCGTGCGTTTCTCCGCAAATGCGCGCGGTCCTTCGCGCAAATCCTCGCTCTGGTACATCGCGGCCACGGCCGGATATTTGTTCTGGTTCTTCAACGCATCGCCGATCGAGGCTTCCATCAGGCCGCGATAGACCGCCTGCTTTGATGCGCGCACGGACATTGGACTGAGTTCCATAATCTGTCTTGCACGCTCCTTGGCGGTCACCATCAGCTGGGCCGCCGGCACGACCTCGTTGACAAACCCCAGTTCCTTTCCTTCTGAGGCCGCAACACGCCGCCCCGTCAAGATCATGCCAAGCGCGCGCTTGGTTCCGATCTCCCGCGGGAGACGATGCAACCCTCCCGCAAGCGCCGCCAGGCCCACGCGTGGTTCCGGCAGAGCGAACACAGCTGTGTCGGCCGCGATGATGAGATCGCACGCCAAGGCGATCTCGAAGCCCCCACCCATGGCGATCCCGTTCACCGCCGCGATCAGCGGCTTGTCCAGATCGAACCGGCTGACGACGCCACCAAAGCCGCTGGGATGGGTCGACCCACGCGGACCGCCGGCGGCTGTAACCTTCAGATCGTTTCCCGCGCTGAAGGCACGTTCACCGGCACCGGTTACAATGGCGACCCACTGCTCGGGATCGGCAGCAAACGTATCAAACACTTCCGCCAGTTCGAGGTGCGCCGGCGCATGCAGTGCGTTCATGACTTCGGGGCGGTTCAGCGTGACAATGGTCAGCCGTCCTTCGCGCTCGACTTTGCAGAATTGATAGTCGGACATGGCATTTCCTCTTGTTTTCTCAAGGAAGTCTCACGTTTGTGGCGGCCATCGGCAAGGCTTGGGTAACTATTTAATTCTACAGTGCAGGCATCAAGGGAAGTATGTCTCTTCATGTCAGATACATGGAACATCAGCGTCGGCGGACGCAGCTACGGTCCATATGCGCTGCAGCAGATGCGGACGTTCGTGACCGAAGGCAGGCTCGCCGCCCACTCCCTCGTCGCGCGAGCTGGACACGAAGTCTTCCGCGCCGCGAGCGATGACGACCAGCTTTGCACGTTCTTTGCGTCGGTCAGGCAGCCGACTCCGTCTGCCAGTGGAAAATTCCTCACTGCCAACCGCGCGGATGACGAAGACCCCGGTTCGATTGGCCATGGGCGCGGAACGGAGGAAGCACGGGTCAGCGAGCGTGGGCGCTATCTGATCCTCGCAGACATGAAATCCAGCTCGATCTCCGGCCTGGAAGATGAGATTCAGAATCTGGGAACTTCGTACGAGATCCTGCCGCAAGTATGGCTGCTGGTGACCGACCAAGGCATCAACGCCGTGCGCAATGCACTGATCCAGAAGCTGGGCAAGATCGACGTTCTCTTCGTCGTCGATGCGACGCACAACAAGGCCGCATGGTTCAATTTTGGCATCGAGGCCGAAGCTAGAATTCGCCGGCTCTGGACGTCCCAGAATGAAGTGTCAGGCGCGAAGAGCGCAACGGGCTGATTACGACAATTGCCGCAATCCGTCGCGAAAGCGCTGATGATTGTGCACATAGCCGGCCGACGACATTTTCAAAATCGCCAACTCCGTCTCGCCCAGCTGGCGCGCGACGCGTGCGGGTGCACCGAGGATCATCGTTCCGTCGGGAAATTCCTTGCCTTCGGTGACAAGCGTATTGGCGCCTACGAGACAATTGCTGCCGATGCGGCTGCGATTCAGCAACGTCGATCCCATGCCGATCAGTGAGCCGTCTCCGATTGTCGTCGAGTGAAGAATGACGCGGTGGCCAACCGTGCAGTTCGATCCGATGGTGACCGGCTGTCCAGGATCGGTATGAATGACCGACAGGTCCTGAATGTTCGAATTTTCACCCACGGTAATCCAGTCATTGTCGCCGCGCAGGACACAGCCCCACCACACGCTGGCGCCCTTCAGCAGGCGTACCCGGCCGACCAGGACGGCGTTTGGTGCAACCCAATACTGGCCCTTCGGCGGGAGTTCTGGTTCTGCGTCTTCGAGCGCATAAATCGGCATGTCGTGTCCATCGCTTCGTTTTGCGCGCGCATTGTGGCTGCGCATTTCGCCCGTGGCCAGTCTTCGCAGACGTCGCCTTTGGCGTCATACTGCAGCAATGAGCCCCGCTTCGGAACCTCATCTGCCAACGCTGGACAGTGCGCTTGCGCGCACCATTGTCGAAGATTCTATCCGCACCTATTTCCGCAAACGCCGCTCGCGCGTGCCGGGATTTGTGGACCGTACCTTTTCGTTGTCGGGAGCGCTGCAAACTCACCAAAATGCATTCGGGCACGATCTGTGGCGGGCACCTCTGAACGCGGCACTTGCCGGTCCCCAGATCGGTCTGAACGCGGTTGCCGGCTTGTTGGCCTTGGTCGGCCGCAAAGAAACGGCCGAGCGTTTGAAGAGCCGAGAACTATTTTTTCGCACAACCGTGACGCAGGAAATCGAGCGCCGCTTGATCGTCGATTTGCTGGAACTTCCCTACACGGGCGTAGGCGAAACCTCGTTCCACGATGCCCTCGCTATCGAAATTCTGGGCGACCGGCGCCTCGACGGCGCGCTTGGCATTCTCAACGGCCCCTGGGGCGAACAGCAGCGGCTGCAGATGGACGACAAACTCGCGCGACAGCTTAGAATTTACCTGAACGCGCGCGGTGCGGCGGGCGAGGTCGTCAGCGCCGCAGTCACCATGGCAGCCGGCGGCGCTTTGCTGCGTCAGGTCACGCCCGGATTTCTCACCCTTGGGCCAGCTTTGGCACAGGCGCTCGGTGCGCAGATCGGCGGCGCAGCAGCTTTCTGTGTTGCGGGCGGCGTCCTGGCGGCCAGTGCAACCGCTGCGGCCTATGCCGGCATCGTCACCGATCCGATCCAGAGCGCGCTGGGCATCCATCATGTGCGGCTGGTCGCCTTGCTTGACACGTTGGAGGCGGCGTTCCTGGGCGGCGACGTTCGGCTTGCGATCCCCGAACAATATGCCGCGCGCCTCATCGATCTGGTCGACGCCATCGTGGCGGTGGCTTCGCACATGCGCGCCGGTTAGCACTCCACGCTCAGATTTCACGTTGCCGTCGCATAAAGACTGATACGCTTTTCTTGTCGAAGTTTGATTCGACGCGGAAATGCCGGGGGCAGTCTTAGTGCATTCTTGCACGGTGCCGATCGTGACAAACCGGGGCAAAACGGTCCCAATAACACGCGCCCGCCAAGCGTTTTTCTCAAACGCGATACCTTCTCACACGCACCACATAAGCGTTTCGTCACTGACCAGGGAGCATCCATGGCCAAGCGTTCTGCGCGTTACAAGACACGTGACACCGGTTTCGACGACAGCGAAAAAATTCATCGTCTCTTTCCCTCCCGTGGCGGCTGGAATCCGCGTGATGTTGAGGAAGGCCGCGACCGCAAATATGTAAAGAACATCCGGGCCATGAGCCCGACGCAGCAGTTGCTGCTCGACGCCATCGAGGAACGCTCGGTCGTTCTCGCGCTTGGCCCTGCCGGAACCGGCAAGACCTATCTTGCAATCGCCAAGGCGGTCGAAGCGCTTGAAGCAGGGCGGTGCGGCCGGATCGTCCTGTCTCGGCCCGCCGTGGAAGCCGGCGAAAGCCTCGGATTTTTGCCCGGAGATTTACAGGAGAAACTCGCGCCCTACCTTCGGCCGCTTTACGACGCCCTGACTGAACGCCTCGGCACGAAGCGGCTAAAGGCTCTTGTGGCCGATGGTGTGATCGAGATC
>JANYBR010000456.1 GCA_025360685.1 Pseudomonadota bacterium | reverse complement strand
TCAGGTCGATGTTGTCGAAATCGAACACGCCGTTCTTTTCTGGCGGACGACTGAGCGTTGGGGTCAGCCACACATCATAAGTCTGATGAAATCGGCCCATCTCGCGCGCAACCGCGTTGATCAGGCCTTTGGCCTGCAGATAGTCGCTTGCTAAAATTGTCTTGCCTGCCTGATACATCGACCAAGTGAGTCCCTCGAACACCTGGCGAGACGGCGTCTGGCCCGTCAATTTGGCGATCGTGTCGATGCCCGCGGCGAGGCCGCCACTCCACATCGTGACGAACGTTTCCATGAGCCGGGGATGATCCAGCGCCGGCGTAGCCTCGTCGACGATGTGGCCAAGCTTCTCGCAGGCCGTTGCGGCGTGCTTCACCGCGGCAACGCAGTCGGCGTGCATCGCGGTGCCGTCCAGTTTTTTGAGAGTAATTGCGATGCGAAGCTGCTTTGGCTTGCGTTTGATCGCCTCCAGGTAACTATCCGGCGCCGGCGGTTCGGCATAGGGATCGCCAGACGCATAACCGCGAACCGCATCGAGCGAAGCAGCGGTGTCGCGCACGGTGCGCGAGACGACAAGATCGACGGCCAAGCCGTCGAGCGCCTCCATAAAATCTGGACCGTGGCTGTGGCGGCCGCGCGACGGTTTTAGTCCGACGAGTCCGCAGGCGCCGGCGGGGATGCGGATGGAGCCACCACCGTCATTTGCGTGCGCCAGGGGGACGATTCCTGCTGCGACTGCTGCCGCCGAGCCGCCCGACGAGCCACCGGTCGAATAGGCGAGATTCCACGGATTGTGCGCCGGGCCGTATAGTTTGGACTCCGTCGATGCTACGAGCCCGAATTCAGGAGCGTTGGTCTTGCCGAAAATGACCAGCCCGGCGGCTTTGAACTTGGCGACGAGATAATTGTCGTAGGGCCGCGGCATCGGCGGCATGAATCGGGATGCTTGCCGAGTCGGCATGCCTTGCGCGTCAGCGAAAATGTCCTTCAGAAGAAACGGCACGCCGGCGAATGGACCTTTGGGCAGCTTACCCTTGGCGGCCGCGCGGGCTCGCTCATAGTCCTTGAAGATGACGGCATTGAGTTTCGGGTTGAGGCGCTCCGTCCGCGCAATGGCCTCGTCGATCAGTTCGGAGGGTTTGACCTTCTTTTTGGCGACAAGGGCGGCCAGTCCAAGCCCGTCGTACGAGCCATACGCATCGAAGCCCATTCCCGCACCATTTTGTCTTGTCTGTTGGCCAACCATAGCCGAGCCATCGCGAAAATGTCACTGAAGTTCGTGGCGTTGCAGCAAAGGTGCTTTCTGCGAATTTGCCGCAGCGTAAGGTGCGCCGTAAGATGCCGAGGTTCGGGTAGGGGGGCGCGAAATGAAGATTCTATTTGAGCGAACCATCGCGTGCGCGCATCGCTTCGCGTATTCAAACATTCTGGCGATTCTCGGAATAGGCTGGTTTCCGTTTCTGCTCGCAGCCCTGATCAGCGTTTGGCCATACCTTGCGGTGACACAGTTGATGTACGTGATTGTCGCGACCGGGCTCACGCTGGGCGCAGTGGCAACTGCGTACAATCTCGTAAGCGGCGAACATGACGTTGCGCCGATGCCAGAATCAGAGAAGGCACCTGCATGAACAAGCTTCCCGTCGGCCAGACTATTCGTTTCGCCTATGCATTCACGTTTGGAGAAATCGGAACGGTCATCGGGCTGATCTGGATTCCGACTTTGATAAACGCCGTCATCGGCTTTTTCGTTGCCGGCGCCTACTACCGGGTGATGGCCGACAGTTTCGACAGCGGACTGCCGCCGGCCGGGGCGGGGGTGACGTTGCAGTTCATTCTGACGTTCTTTTCGATGCTTCTTCTGGCGATGATCGGCGTAGCCATTACGCGCCAGGCGATGGGTCTGCGCCAGGGACCCGCCTTCGCACACGTCTCGCTGGGCAGCGCCGAGTTTAGAACATTTGGCGGATATTTCGGACTCTCTGTTCTGATTTTCGTGTTTGTTTTTCTCTGTGCACTCGTCCTTGTCGGAGTCACCATTGTTGCGACAACCGTGGCGAAGGTCAGTGCCGAAGCGCCGATGTTGAAGGGCGGTGTAGCGCTGGGGGCGCTGGTCGGCGGGCTGCTGCTGGTCTACATGATCATCAGACTGAGCTTTCTTCTGGTTCCCGCGGTGGTCGATGGCGGTGAATTTGGCTTGACGCGAAGCTGGCAGCTCACGCACGGTAACTTCTGGCGCATCGTCGCGGTCGGCTGCGCCACACTCCTGCCGATCTTTCTGATATTCGGCGCTGCCGAATACGCGGTCCTCGGGCCGGAATTCTTCAAACAGCAAATGTTGCTCACCAAGGACGCGACTGCCAATATTCATCAAATGGCCGGGCAGATGCGCGCGATGCAGACACATATGCCGGTGCTGATGGGACTGAGCTTTGTCATATCGCCGATACTCTACGGCCTGGCTTTCGCACCGGCCGCTTTCGCATATCGCGCCCTGACGGGCAAAAGCGCACCGCACGGCGACGCCTAGACGGCGCGACGATTCCGGGGAAAGACGAATTTGCCCGACATTCGCCTGATCATCGTGCTGGCGGTCGTCTATATCGACATGCTCGGCATCGGACTGGCGTACCCGATCCTGCCCAAGCTTGTGGAGCATTTCGAACACGGCAATATTTCCAACGCGTCCTATGTCGTCGGTTTTCTGTCGTCGGGCTTTTCGATCATGCAATTCATGTTTGCGCCGCTGATCGGGGCGCTGTCGGACCGCTTCGGCCGCAGGCTCGTAATATTGTCGTCGTTGGGCGGGTCGGCGATTGCCTATCTGCTTATGGCGTCTGCGCCGGGACTTGTGCTGCTCGCTGCCGCGCGTCTGGTCGCAGGTGCGATGGGCGGCTCCTTCTCGACGGCCGGCGCGTACATCGCGGACATCACGCCGCCTGACAAACGCGCACAGAGTTTCGGCCTGATCGGCGCCGCGTTTGGATTCGGTTTCATCACAGGACCGGCGATCGGCGGATTGCTCGGCTCGATCGACTTGCATCTTCCGTTTCTCGCGGCGAGCGGGCTTTGCATTGCGAACCTTGTCTTTGGGTTGTTCGCGCTGCCTGAATCGCTTGCACTTGAAAACCGCAGGCGATTCGCGTTGCGCCACGCAAATCCAATTGGTGCATTACGCGAGGTGTGGCGTTATCCGTCCGTCTTCAGCCTGATGATGATCTTCGTGCTAGCCAGCTTCGCCAGCCGCGTCGCGGAGGTGACCTGGGTTCTATATACCGGCTACCGCTTTCATTGGGGCCCGACGGAGATCGGCATTTCGCTTGCCATGGTCGGCGTGATTTATGTGGTAGGCCAGGGCTGGTTTACGAGAGTCCTGATTCCGCGGATCGGCGAGCGGCGCGCCATCCTGATCGGCCTGAGCGTCAGCGTTCTCATCAGTGTTCTTTACGGCGCAGTCGATCGAAGCTGGATGTTCTTTGCAGTGATGCCCCTGGCGCTATCCGGTTGGACGATTGCACAACCTGCGGTACAGGGTCTTTTGTCGCGAGCGGTTCCGATGACCGAGCAGGGTCTGTTGCAGGGTGCCGTGTCGAGCATCACAAGTTTGACGAGTATCGCCGGGCCTCCGATCTGGACGGGTCTGTTTGGTTACTTTGTAAGTGCCGCTGCTCCCATCATAATTCCGGGTGCGGCGTTTTTTGTTTCGGCGGCGGTCTTTCTTGCCGCGCTAATTCTTGCCATTGTTTGGAAAATCGGCACTTTCGGCGGGGCGGTGCCGGCACAGCCGTCGTAGCAGTTACATGCATGACATGTTGACCTGCGACGATCGCGCATAAACGCGTTGGGGGACCATAATGCAGAAGATCGCCGTCGGTAAAAGCATTGCGCGTGCCTATGGGTTTTTGTTGGGGCGCATATTTCCAATCGTAGGACTGGCTTGGTTGCCGGCACTGATCTACGCGGCGCTTCAGTTTCACGTCCTCCAGAATCTGGCCGCGATGCTGCCGGGCGGCAGACCCGATCCTTCCAACATGCTGCAGGTTGGCGGATTCCTGCTTGGTGTGGGGATCGCCGGAGCACTGTTGCGCGCCACTATTGCGATCTCGCTGACGCAAGACGCGCTTGGCGTCCGCAAGGATCTCGCGCTTGCCCATCTTGTGATTGGACCGCGCGAGTTGCGTCTCTTCCTGGCGGCCGTGCGCTTGCTCGTGATCTTTGCGGTGGGATATGGCGCATGGGGCGCGGCGTTGGCATTCAGCGTGATGCAGGCGACACGCCTGGCTGCGGCAGGCGGACCGGCGGCCTTGGTGGTGAACGGCCATCCATTGTTGCCCTTCGTGGTTGGGATCGTGGCGTTCCTGGTGCTTGTTACATTCCTGCTAGCGATGTTGCGCCTTAGTTTTCTCATTGTACCGGTCGCCGCGGTGGAACATCAGGCGAGTTTGATGCGTTCGTGGAGTCTCACGAGCGGCAGCGCATGGCGTATCGTCGCGATATTTCTGGGCACTGTGCTGCCCGTGGCGGTCGTGACGGTATGCGCAATCTGGTTTCTGACGGGGGATGCGCTTTCCAAGGCCGTCCACGACATGACTGCCGTGCGGCCTGTCGATCCGACTTTCCTCTTCCAGTTCTACGCCGCTCATGCCTTGTTGCTTGTGTCGGTCGGCGCAGCCGCGCTGATCGTCGTTGCCGCACTCCAGGCGGGTGCGATGTCGGCAGCCTATCGAACGGTCACAGGACATGATGAAGAAGAGCATGATGATGATGACGCTTTAGTAACCCCACTCATCGCGCCCGCTGACGTGCATCACGACGACGCTCATGGTCATGGCGGTCACGACGATCACGGCCAAGGCGGTCTCGATGACAATGGCCATGGCGACGAACACCGACATGGCGGTCACGATGACCACGGTCACGATGACAATGGCCAGGGTGGCGGTCATGACGACCATGGTCATGACGACCACAGGCACGCCGGCGGTGGGCACGATGACCAGGCGCACGGTGGCGGCCATGATGACCACGGGCACAGTGCGCATAACGAAGACGTGCATGGCGGCCGCCCTGATCATGGCGGCGATGCGGTCGATGGCCAGGAGCATGGAGATGGTCATGACGACGATGGCCATGGCGGCCACGATGACCATGGAAATGGCGATCATGGTCATGGCAGCCATCACTCCATCCCCGCAAGCGGCGTGCTGGATGCGGCGGGTTTGACGCAGGACGAGCGCGAAGCGGCATAAGCTCTTCTCGCTTCGGCGTATCTAGCGGAGCGAGTGATCGCGCTGGTGTGCGCCATAGTTAACACCGTAAGCACGACGGGCACACACAGCCCGTCTCGGTTAACTCAGTGGCGATCTGTAAAACTAATTAAAATTTTGAGGAATTGTCTAACCGAACCAAAATACGCCGCTGGTACAGATGGATCGGTGACCCATCTGCGCTATTTCAATGACAGCAAATCTTGATGTGGAGTCCGCTGCGGCCGTCTTCACGCTTCCCCAGCACGACGGGTCCTTCGATCCGGCGCAGGCTGCATACCTGCGCTCGCTCGGTCAGCGCCGTCCTTCAGTCATGCTTGCCTTCGCGCCCAAGGCCGCCGGGACGTTCCTGCGCGCTTCGGCGATCTTCGCAGTCGACGGCCAGCTGACGCGCGTGATCCACGCGCAGGGCGGCCGCGACGCGACACCCTACCTTCCCACTTACATTCTCTATCTCTCCGGTGGATTCCCGCACAGCACCCTGGTCACGCATGTGCATATGCAGGCGCTTCCCGCCAACCGCCACTTCATCGAAGCGCTCGACCTGAAGCCCGTGATCATGTTGCGTCCCGTGCCGGACATGCTGATCTCCTATCTCGACATGCTGTCGTCCGAGCCTGCCTCGCCGAGCCACTGGCTGAATTCGTCCATCCCGGAAAATTTCTATGCCATGGACGAGGCCGCGAGGATCGACTTCATGATCGCCACGATGATGCCTTGGTACGCGAGCTACTTCGCAACCTGGCAACGCTTTGCCAAGGAACGGCCGGGCCGCGTGTGCATCCTCAAATACAAGGATGTTCGGCGCGATCCGGTGGCGATGCTTCAGACTCTGCTGTCGCACTCTGGATTGCCGCGCTCGCGTGAAGTCTGCGCGCTGGCCGTCGAAGCGGCATGGGACGAGCGGCACGCCAACCATTTCAACCGTGGCGAGGAAGGCCGCGGCCGCAAACGCCTCAGCACGAGCCAGCTGGCGCAGATCGACCGGCTGCTGTTCGGCTATTACGGTCTGGAAGCCTGGCGCGAGGAACTGTTACCGGCATAGCCGTCAGATTTTCATGCCCAGCGTGCGCGCGAGATGCTTGCGCGTCGCCTCCTCGAACGCGACTGGCCAGGTCGCATTGGTCTCTACTGCCAGTTTTTTTGCGAGCGGCAGGAATATTCGCGCCAGCGCAACACCCGAGGCCACGATGCTCGCGCGCGTCGCTTGTACCGGTGGCAGGGACTCGAGCGCACCGCGCTGCTCATTTGTCAGAAACAGATTCATGTGCAACGCGCCACCTCGCGTCATCGGACCAATCCCGTTCGCTTCGAGCATGAGATCGAGCAACATGCGTCGCAGCAGGCCGACACCCTCCAGCAGAGTAGTGAACTCCTCGCGTCCGATCCCGACAGGCGTGAGGCCGATCACCCTGATGAACTCATTCGAAAGTTGCAGCACGCGCTGCGCAGACGTCTTGTAGGGTGGCGGCGCGGCAAAGACGCGCTCCGGCGTGCCGCGGTTGAACAGAGGCCGCGCAGCAGTGAGCGGCATGACGGCAAACTCGCCCGGCTTGACGAAAGTCAGGTCGAAGCGAGACCAGTCCTCGGCAACCGCGTTCACGACGCGTCCGTGCACGACCTGAGTGAAAACGACCGGCGCGATGCCAGACGTGTCGCTCGAATAAGCGCTCAGCGTCTCTTCAAATGACGCGTCGGGCACAACGACCGTGACATCGACGTCGCTGAATTCGTCGCCGCCCCCCTTGCCGAGACTGCCCGTGAGCCAGGCAGATTGAATTCGGGTGTCTGCAGACAATACGCGTGTGATCGAGTCGATCAGGAATTGCTGGGCGCGAGTCGTCACTCCGCCGCCTTCAATTTCCGCTGTGCGAGTTTTTCGGGCGCGCGATTCCGCAGCAGGTTTTTCAAATACTGGCCGGTGTAGCTTCTCGAATTGCGCGCAACGTCTTCCGGCGTGCCGGCGGCAACCAACGCGCCGCCGCCGTCGCCGCCTTCGGGTCCTACGTCAATGATCCAGTCGGCGGTCTTTGTGACTTCGAGATTGTGCTCGATCACCACGACAGTATTGCCGTTGTCGACCAGTTCGTGGAGCACTTCGAGCAACTTCTTCACGTCATGGAAGTGCAGGCCGGTGGTTGGCTCATCGAGGATATAGAGAGTTCGTCCGGTGGCGCGGCGCGACAGTTCCTTGGACAGCTTCACGCGCTGCGCCTC
>JANYBR010000273.1 GCA_025360685.1 Pseudomonadota bacterium | reverse complement strand
TCACCTTGGCGACGTCGATCCCGACAAACCGTTTCACCTCGTCCATCTTCCCACCTCCTCAGCGCGGCTTGCCCTGCCTTGCAATGCGGGATTTCCTTCCCCGACAACCGTTCGGGCTAAGCGCTGTAGGTGAAGCGGCGACCTCCGCTGCTAGACGGGATTTTACTCCCAAGGGTGCACCGATCTGCCGCACCACCAACTCTGATTCTTGTACCACTTCGTCAACATACAAGGGTGTTGATGAAAGGGTTGAATCAGGCGCACGGGGAGCAACGGAACCGAAAGTACGGTTAGCGATCGCTGTCAGCGGGGTTTCTGAGCGGCCGGAGCTCGCCCCTGGCGACCGCTTCGGGCACGGCGAACGAGTACCGCCCCAGCAGGTTGATGTGCTCGTGGCCGAGCGGCGATAAGCGCACGACATCCTCCTCGCGGACGGGGTAGTCTTCGGCTCGAAGCTGTTCCAGCGCCGCCTGCAGGTAGATGGTGTTCCACAGCACGATCATATTGACGACGAGTCCGAGTGCGCCGAGCTGATCTTCCTGGCCTTCGCGGTAACGCTGCCGCAGCTCGCCACGTTTGCCATGGAACACGGCTCGCGCCAAGGAGTGGCGACCTTCTCCGCGGTTGAGCTGGATCAGCGTTGCGCGACGCTTGGTCTCATCGTCGAGGTAGGTCAGGGTGTGGAGCGTCTTGTCGATCCGTCCGAACTCCGCGAACGCCTGCGCCAGGCGCGTTGGCCGATCACCCACCTGCAGGGTCCGCATGATGCCGGTGGCCGGTACCCGCCCAAGTTTCAGCGAGCCTACGGTACGCAACATATCGTCCCAATGCGGGGTGATCCGATCGAGCTTGACGCATTGCCGCGCCAAGCTGTTGAGGGCCGGTGACCTTGGCCTTGTCCGCAAAGCGTGCCAATGCCGCAATCCGATTTGGCGCGATCGCGGCGACCGCGGGCACGGCGATGCTGAGGCGGCGGACGGTGTTCAAGCGCTCGAGCGCGCGGACCAAAGCGGGTCCACTCACCATCGCTGGCCCGGTCCGCAACGTATCGAGCAAAGAGCCGCGCGCCCCATCGGGCACGCGCAGCAGATCCTCGAGGCCGCGCTGCTGTGGCGGACTAATGCCGCGCGCCAGCACGCGCCACAGGCGCACTTCGACGCGTTGCCGCAGCTTTGCAACGAAGCGTTCAAGCTTCGTCGCGCCCGGCAACAGCACCTTGTGGGCGAGCATCCAGGTCGTCGCCCGATCAAACAACGCGCTCGGACGCTCAGTCCCGGTCCAGCACTGCGCATAGAGCCAGCGCGTCAGGCCAAACCCGGCCGTGCGATCCGCGAAGTCGCGATACCCGTGATCCAGCCGGATCTGTGCGGCATGAACAAAGCGCCACTTGCCGTTCCGATAGCCGATCAAGTCCGTAGTCGGATCGCCGCCGAGTTGCCGAGTGATCGTGGCCATCACAGCAGTTGGCACGGCCGTCGGATCCTCGAGGAACGTCCCCAGAAAGCGCACGGTGGTGAGCTGCAGGGCGAACCCAAGACGGTTGGCAGCGCCGCGCTTCTGGCCGATCTGTGCGTGGTCGGCGTCATCGAGGTGGAAGTACCGGGCCAACTCCTGGGTCGAAGGATCGCCGGCATACTGGCCGTAGCTCTCGCGCTGCGAGGGGCTCAGGAAGCTCACGGGCATGGCGGCCTCCCCGACTTGGCGGTGTTGCACAAACCAAGGTTTTTGCACGGATGGGCGATCCGCAGGAAAAGCCGCGCTTTTACGTTGCAGAACGGTATTGCATTATCAGACACCTTCGCAATACCTTTAGGCAATCATGCTCATCGGCTACGCGCGCGTCTCCACCGGCGAGCAAGACACCGCCGCCCAGGTCGCAGCGCTCAAAGCCGCCGGCTGTGAACTCATCTTCCGCGAGAAGGCCTCCGGCGGCCGCTGGGATCGACCCGAGCTCCACAAGCTGCTGAGTCAGCTCCGTAAAGGCGACGTGCTGGTCGTCTGGAAACTCGATCGTCTGTCACGCTCGCTGCGCGATGTGCTCACAATTATGGAGCGGGTGCAGGAGAGCAAAGCAGGCTTTCGCAGTCTCACGGAAGCGGTGGATACAACGACGCCCGCGGGCCGGATGATGATGCAGATGGTCGGCGCGTTCGCCGAGTTCGAGCGCGCAATGCTCAAGGAACGTACCAAAGCCGGCCTCGATGCCGCGCGCAAGGAAGGCCGCATCGGCGGCCGGCCATCCAAGCTGAAGCCTCAGCAGCAACAGGAAATCGTCAAGCTCGTAAAGAGGGGGAAGAAGACCGCAGCCGATGCGGCACGCCTGTTCGGCGTCCACCCGGCAACGGTGTCGCGGCTACTCCAGCGGACCTAAAATCGACTCCTTAACCGTACTTTCGGTTCCATTGCTCCCCAAACCCCAAGTTCAAGCGCAATTTTATTTTGCTGATGGTTGTAGCGACTGTCTCGGTACCGGGATCCGCTCACGCGATCTTCGGAGTGGGCGATGAAGTATTCGACCCTACGATGTATGCGAGCCAGTTGCAGCAGCTGCAGCAGGAGACCGCGACCGTTACGAACCTGGCTCAGCAGCT
>JANYBR010000271.1 GCA_025360685.1 Pseudomonadota bacterium | reverse complement strand
CTACTCCGCTGCCGCAACGCTCTGGGGCTTGGACTTGGCTGTCCGTATCTCGGCTAGCTTGTTCTCGACATGCCGCGTGAAGACTTCAGGCCCGATGAAGCCGGACATCGACACTTCCAATCAACGGCCGGCGGAATATGTCTTCTCGCGGCATGTCGAGAACAAGCTAGCCGAGATACGGACAGCCAAGTCCAAGCCCCAGAGCGTTGCGGCAGCGGAGTAGGGCGCGAAACGCCCTGCCGGCCTCGCGGCCCGTAGTCAGCAAGTCCGCAATCTGCCCGGGATCGGACGCGACCGAGGCGAGCACACCCGCCAATCGGATGCGTCCTGCCGGCGTCAGCGGTACCAGCGCCGCCGGCGGCAGCCCGCGCGTGGCGGCATCGGAAATGGTTCTGATCGCCACGAACGGAATGTTGTGCCGCCGGGCGATGCGTGCGGCGATGTGGGACTCGGTATCCACCGCATGCGCGCCGGAGAGAGCGAACAGGCGCCGCTTGCCGTCGATGTGCGAAACGATCTGGCCATGGCCGGTGATGATCGCGGCGGTGGCATAGGGCAGCTTCTGGCGCAGCAGCGCCGTCCAGCGCGGATCGGTCGGATAGCGCTCCTCGCCATGCACGACATGGGTGGCGATCACCGTGTCGCCGGGCTTGAGCAACGGTGCCAGAGCACCGGCGATTCCGAAACTGATGATGCCCCTGGCTCCGGCTCGTATCGCGTCTTCGAGGCGGCTCGCCAGCAGCTGTGCATCGCCGCCGCCGATGACTGGCGTTGCCTTCGCGCGCCTCGCAATGCGCGCCTCGCGGGCCAGACCTGTGACGGCGATAACAGTCATGCGGACGGAGCTCGACCCTGCATACTTTGAGGGACTGTCTTAGGAATTCCTCGTGCGGCGAGACTTTCGGTCAGTTTCGCAACAATCCGATCGGTCAGATTCAGATAGAACCAACAAATTTCATGCAAGTCCGAGGCTTCTATCTTGGCCTGAGTGCCAACGCCAAATGACCTTGATCTCTCCACAACGACTCCGACTACGTCAGCGGGCATTGAGGGATCAGGAGCCTGAATGCCAGTCGGTCCAATTTTGTGCGGCACCACAACATGTCGATTGCCCTGCTGGAGACGAATTTCAAGCGCCAACCACCTAATTGTGAGCGACGTGCCGCCATTCACATGTCGATCCGTCACAACTCCACGAGCATGAGTCAAACAGTTTCTGAACGTGCTCAAAGATTGAAGTTTTGAAATGTCTGGATCGTCCGCACCAAGCTTGTGGAGAATGCGCTCGTACTTGTTCGCAGCATTGGTATCAGCCTCGATGCTCTTAATTTTGTGGTCGCTTCTGACCGCTGTGCCATGAAGCTTTAGCCATTCGTTCACTGCCCACACCTGGTCGAGAAATACACTAAATGATGCGTCGAGTTCGCGGAGCGCATTTCCGACGATCCAGTTTTGAAATTCTGCTACGACTCTTCGAACTTCTTCGTCCGGAACACCATCAGGCAAAAACCTCCACATCGATGCAGACGGTAGATGGAGCGACACCTTCGATGGGTCGGCCGTCGAAGACAGTCCAATCGCCAAAAATGCAGCTGCGCGGCGAACGCCTTTGATCGAAATTTCTTTGATCGCGTTCAAGTCAAAGTGGAGTTGAACCGGGTTGCTTTGTGTCAAAAAGACCTCACAACCCATGCGCCACGTGCCGCGAATTGCCGGCCTTGAGATTGCGATAGCGTGCCACCGCCCACAGCGGGAAGAATTTCGGATAGCCGTGATAGCGCAGATAGAACACACGCGGGAAGCCGCCGCCGGTGTAGTGCTCCTGCGGCCATTGGCCGTCTCCGCCTTGCGTCGCTTCGAGATAGCGGACGCCGTGCGCCACCGCCGGGGAATCGACTTCGCCAGCCGCCATCAGACCGAGCAACGCCCAGGCGGTCTGCGATGCGGTCGATGGCGCAGGCCGGTAGCCGCTATAGTCGAGCCGGTAGCTGCTGCAATCCTCGCCCCAGCCGCCATCCTTGTTCTGGATAGCGACCAGCCAGGCGGCCGCGCGTTTCAGCATCGGATCCTCGGCCGGAATTGCGGCAGCGTTCAGCCCAGCCAGCGCCGACCAGGTGCCATAGACGTAGTTGACGCCCCAGCGGCCGAACCAGCTGCCGTCGGCCAGTTGCGCGCGGCGCAGGAACGCGATGCCCGCCCTCATACGCGCATCGTCGGCGGTGGCGCCGAGTTGTGCCAGCATGCCGATGCAGCGGCCCGTCACATCGTCCGTAGGCGGATCAAGCAGCGCGCCATGATCGGCGAAGGGAATGTTGTTGAGATAGTAATAGGCGTTGTCGGCGTCGAACGCGCCCCAGCCGCCGTTTTTGCTCTGCAGTCCTTCGACCCATTCGCGCCCACGCGTCACGGGCGCGTCATAGTCGGACAGCGCGGTGCCCTTTTTCTTGGCGCGGTCCAGGGCCATGACGACCACGGCTGTGTCGTCGAGATCGGGGTAGTAGGCGTTATTGTACTGGAAGGCCCAGCCGCCGGGGCGGACCTGCGGCCGCTTCACGGCCCAGTCGCCCTTGATGTCGAGCACCTGCTTCAGCAGCAGCCAGTCGAGGCCCGCCTTGGCCGGAGCCAATGCTTCCTCGCTGCCGGCCTCGATCAAGGCTTGACAGCTCAGCGCGGTATCCCACACCGGCGAGACGCAGGGCTGGCAATAGGCCTCGTGCTCGCCGATCACCAGGAGCTTGTCGATCCCTCTTCGCGTCACCGCGCGCGGCCGATAATCGGCCGGCTTGCCGAGCACTTCGTACATCATCACGGCATTGGCCATCGGCGGAAAGATCGCCCCGAGGCCGTCTTCGCCGTTCAGCCGCAGCTCGACGAAAGCCACCGCGGCATCGATCGCACGCGCGCGCAGCTTCTTCGGAAACAGCGGTTCGATCACCCGCAGGATGCGGTCCAGCGCGCTGAACAACAGGAACCAGCCCCAGCTTTGATGCGGCGCCTTGGCCGTCGTTCCGATCGAATGCGGCGCCTGCAGGAACAGTTCGTCGATCCCGATGCCGCGGACATTCTTGGCGCGCGGCTTCAGCGCCGCCAGCACCATCAAGGGCACGATGGTGGTGCGCGCCCAGTATGAAATCTTGTTGAGATGGAACGGCGACCACATCGGCAGCAGCATGATCTCGACCGGGAGCACCGGCACGGCGCGCCAGCCCAGCACGCCATAGAAAGCCAGCAAAAACCGGGTGAAAACGTTGCTGTTGGCGGCGCCTCCACGTGAACGGATCGCTTCGCGCGCCCGCACCATATGCGGGGCATCGACGGAATCGCCGATCATCTTCAGCGCGAAATAGGATTTGACGCTGGCGCTCATGTCGAACGCGCCGTCCTGCACCAGCGGCCAGCCGCCATGCGTGCCTTGGGTACGCCGCAGGTAGTTTGCGATCTTGGCTTCGAGGACGGAATCGACGGGCTCGGCGAGATAATGGCGCAGCAGCACATATTCCGACGGGATCGTGCTGTCGGCCTCCAGTTCGAACACCC
>JANYBR010000266.1 GCA_025360685.1 Pseudomonadota bacterium | reverse complement strand
GCCATGTGGTGACGAAAAGCGGTGAAAGTTCGGTGCCGACGGATCTCCTGCAACGTGTCCAATTTGCCTCATCGCCGACCCATCATGGTCCCAGCCGTTGTAGGACGGCGTCGCGACGCTCTTTGGCCATTTTCGACAAATTGCGGTCAGGATCGTCGAGGAGTATCTGCGGAACGGGACGCTGTGCGGATACCCAGCGCATCAGCAAATTGTATTGCCAACTCGACAATGTTAGCGGGAAGCCGCTCGAATTGCGCATGAAAGGCGGCATCCGCATCGACGAGGTTCCCGCGCCATCGCCGGTCTCGCCGGGCGTCACTTCGAAGGGCTCACGTACCAGCCGCTGCAACTGGCCGGGATAGTCAGAGAGGAACTTCTGCAGCTGTGTGATGTCTTGCAGAGCGGTATGTCGCTCCTTGGCGTGTTCGCTGAGCGGCAACCTCAATCCAGGGCCGACTGGGTCAACCGGCGTGTCCGGATTGCGCAACGCATCCATCTTGGTCATGGCGTGATGGCGCGGTTGGGAGACGCTGTCCTTGGCAACTGGCTTTGTCCGCAGCGCAGTGGCGCGCAGCAATATGCTCCTGACCTGTTGATAATGATCGAGATTAAGTAGCGAGACCGTCTCATAGATGCGTTCGAAGAGATCGCTCACCCAAGACTGCATGTCCTGGTCATCAAGAGCGGCATCACGCTTGGCTGCATCGTTGCTCCGATCGCTCAGCTCGTCGGCAAGCGACAAGAACGGGCGTCGGTCTGGCGCGAAATCGGGCGGGCCGACAAAGACGTTGGCGTGCGTGTGCAGCTTACGCGGTGTTTTGGCCGACTTTCGGCCCTTCGTTTTTGAACGCGGTAACGTAAGGGTGACGTCGATGCGCGCTTCGCAAGTGTCGTCAACGACGCCGAGCGACGGACCGCTACCACCTCGCCGGTCGAGTGTATCTTCGGTGTCGTTCGGTTCGAAGACTCTCGACGTCGAATGCTTGTACCATCCCGCCTTATCATCCAGAAAGGCGTTGGCCTTTTCCACTGCCGCGAACTTTGTTCGTGGCAGCGCTTTAGAAGCCTGCTTGGGTCCGTAGAATCGCCCTCGACCCGGCGTGAAGCGAAAGCGCATGATCTCGACATCGACATCATTGACCCAGCTCGCGCCTGCGACCGACGCTCGTGGACGGCTCTGCATGACCTGAATACTACCGAGTGGAATCGAGCGGCCATCGGGAATCATTGGTCGTTTGGCTCCCGGTGGGCTTACGCCAAACAGCGCATACATATTGTGATCGTCCGCGCTCAGCGAGAATGGCGGGAAGGTTCCGAAGACAAGCTCGTTCTTGCCGGTTCTGCGCGCGGCTTTGCGGTTTTTGGCATCAACGGTGAGGGTGACAAACGACTCGTCCGCGCCGAATTGTTGCAACAGAGTCGGCGTCAATGGCACCTCACGCCAGCGAGACGGTGGTGAGTTGTCTTCGCCCAGCAGAGCCCAGATTTCGAAGAAGGGCGCAACCGGTCGGATCAAATCTCCATCGCGTAGATGAATCGTGTCGGCCTTGCGTGGTTCGACGGAGCCGTCGCTGTTGACGTCTAGCGTCCACCAGGGGTCGATGACGGTATTTCCGTCGGTGCGCGGATTGAGGGCCTCGACCCAGCGATAAGCATCTTGCGGTACATTGCTACTACCCAGCCGTGCGATCGCAATAGGCGGGTCGACGAATATCGCTTGGATCTTCTCCGCCACATTTCCCCCTGTTCACCACTGCCGATCTGTCGTCGGAGGTTTCGCTGCATCAGTTGCGCAACAGACTGGGCCCTTGACCCAGAGCGTAATTCACAAAATCCTTCAGCGCGAAATTCTTCCCAGCTCTGGGAACCCACATAGGGTCGCGTGACAACAGCGAGTTCCCGTCGCCAAACATTAGGCCGAGAAAGACTTCCGCGACGATGCGGCCACCGACTTGACCGAGCTGCGGTGTCCAGATTTTGCGGGCGGCCCCCGATACAGGTATTGTGACACGCGTTCTGTTACCTGCGGCTTCGGCCAGGACATAGGTCCAGAGTGGACAGTTGCCTTCAAATACTTTCGAGATTTTCGTGATCGGGAGCGGCTTGGGATCGGCGGGGTCTTCCTTGTCGGTGGCCTTTTTCATGACGATATGTTTGTCATCGAGCGGTTCGATATTCATGGCACGCGCCACATCCTGTCCGGAGGGAAGACCCAATAGCCAGCCGCGCAACAGATTCCGTTCCGCTAGAGACTCTGGCAAGTCCGTCACAACCTCTTTCGGCAGCTTTTTTAGTGGGTCCACCATCGACGTGTCGATGCGATAAGCAAACTGCAGTCGTCTTTTTTGTACCGCCTCCGATCCGTCATATGCACGCAAACTAGTGTCGATGAAACGGCCCCAGTCAATACCGCGATTCCTCTTCATGTACTGGAATCCGGTGAGCCCCTCTTTGGACTTGCCGTCCGGAAAAATCGGTAGCAGTAGAGAATCGTTGAGCCGATATCCTGGTCGGATCATTGAATGGCCCAACCGATAAGCCGCTACCGAGAACTCCACCGGCATGAACGGGTCATTTTTCCAGTGGAAAAATTTCAGCTTGTCTTCGTCGTAGCGGCCATCTGTCTTCAGCGCGGTCAGCACGCTTTTGTCGATGATGCGCGGCAAAAAGTCGTGCAACACAATGTATTGATAGTGAAAACGCACGATTTGCTGCAGCTGCTCGAATGGAATGTCCTTGTGTTCGTCGGCGAGACGATTGTGAAAGCGTAGAAAGAGGCCCTGAAGTTGGGAGACGATGCTGTTCTCGTCGTTCCTGGGATCGCCGATCAGCGCGCGTCCGACGCTGTTGCGCGGAAGGTCCGTCGCCTTGGCGTCACCACCGGTCAATTTTGTTCCGAGAAGAAAGCGCCTGCCATCGCTGTACAGATAGGGTTGATCGCCGGGTCCTCGCCCATAGACATTGTCAAGGTCCAGAGCCGGATTGCGGAAGTCGACCAATCCGTCCGGATCGTTTTGTTTCATCAACGAACTCATCGGATCGAACGTGATGTCGTGGTCGACGAATTGCGCGAAATAGGTGTAGAGCGCGGGGATGCCGCTCTCCTCGGCGTCCTTGCCATCCTTCGCGGTGTCATCGCCTCGCGCGATAGCTTCGCCCAGGAGTTTCAGATTGGCTCTGTTTTCGGCGTCGTTTTTGCCAAATTGCGCTGACGGCAGGTTGCGGAACATGCGACCAAATCGGCCCTGAAAGAGTTGCGAGCCTGTCGCGTCCAAACCACGTAGTTGTACGCTGTGTTTTCCTGCCATGTTCCCCAACCTCCGATAGCGAGTGAATGACCCGTCATTGCGACTCAAGCATCCTGCGATCCAGCCCATCATGATGGCCGGCCGCTATCGTTTGAAACTTGATGTCGACCGGATATGCGACGCCCGGATTACGCTGTTCAATTGGAACGCGATCGCTGTACTCATGGGACGCAACGGAACAGGGCGAATTTATCGTGCTATCGCGCAAAAGGCAAACATTGGCGAGGATTTGTTCCACAAACTCGGGTGACAGTTGATCGCCTCGCCAAAATTATCCTGCGTGTTTTTCGATTGTTTGTTCACTTGAGTTGATGATGGACAACGCATCTCGCGTCTCCTGCGCCGTTTTTGCGTCGCAGGGGCAGAGCTCTGACGGCAGGTCAAAGTGCTGCGCTGGGCCCGAGCGCGCTTTAGCCATGGAGGCATTTGCACCGTGGTGCGCTCTTGAGTGATAAGCCGTCGCGTCTAGGTCGGATCGAATTCCAGCCACATATGGACTGGAAATGGGGTGTCTTTGCAGTCGAGCGAGCCCAACTCGCCGGCGGCACGCCTCAGTTTGTTCTGCGTCAGCAACGGCTTGAGGATCGACGGAACGAGAACCTGGTTGATGTGTGCGCCAAAACAGGTGTGAAGCCCATCACCCCAGAGTATGTAATTGTCCTGCTGCCGATCGGTGCGGAAGCTATTCGGGGCTGCGATGTTCATGGGATCGAACATCGCTGACAAGTTCGACGCTAGAACCATGGTCCCACGTGACACGTCGAGCGACCGCAAGGTGTTTTTCGCGATCGTGACGGCACGCGCCGCGCGACGAAAAATCACAGGGTTTATGGGATTAAAGCGCAGGGCTTCGAAAACATGCGCTGCCAACAGCGCGTCGTCTCCTGAACGCGCCGCGGTCTGTGCACTACTGAGCCAATCAGGTCGGTCGAGCAATTGATCCAGGGCATTGACCGCGGCTTTTGAGACTGTTGGAACGGCGCCGATGATCAAACCGATCAGGTTATTGCGAATTCCGAGGTCGTCCATTCCGGGCAAGCCAGCCCTTTGCATGATAAGGCACCGATTGAGGACATCATCGGCGTCCGTCGGCTGGCGCTTGCGTTGCTGAATAAGCTCGTCGAGATAGGACCGACAACGTGCCGCCGCATCCAGCGCTCGCTTCTCGAGCTCGATGTCCGCAGCCAGATCGATGAACAAGTACCAGAACATCAGTGTAGTCCATTCGATCAGTTCGCGCACTGAAGGCCCCGGCGTTCCGAAATAGGTACCAAGGAGGGCGGCGGGAACCTGCAAACTCAGATCTTGCGGAACATCGATCCTACCGGCTGCCTGTTTGACGATCTCGCTCGCGCGCCGGATCGCAAATGGTTCGACGAGGGCCGTCACATCGTCCCGGCGAACTGCGAGCCGCATGTTCGACACATCGCGTGTGTACCGCGCCGAATCCGGCATTCCGAGAAAGAAGTTCTCTCCGTCCGTAATGCGCATCATGCGGGGGGCATATACGACTTCGAAGTCCCGATCTCGATGTAGAACGTCCTTCACATCTTGGTATCGTGCCACGACCGCGGTTCCCACATTGTCATAGGCCACGATGACTTTCCGCCGCAGCGCGAGGTTGGGGACGAACGCTCGCAGAACATCGAATCCAAGCCGTAGACCGGCCGGCGCTGTCAGGCGTGCAATCAGTCGGGTTCGGATGGTGCCCTCGCGACTAACAAGACATACGGCGACGATGCCGATGAGTCGCATCAGGGCGGAGATGCCGCTCAGCAATGTTCGAAGATGTGCCCCTATGGCCGTTACAAACGATTTGACCATCGACATGGGTGATCCTTTGACGGATGTGGCTCAGGTCGGATCGATTGTTCCCATACCGATCATCCGAAGCGCCGTCATACTTGGCAGAAAGAAATATTCTCCGCCGCGCATTTCGACAAATTGTGGAATCCCGCTCCATATGAACGGCGCCTCGCCGCTGTCAGGCTCGACCGGCAGCACGAACTTCGCGTCGCCGGCTCGATTGCCCACGAGCGGACAGGTATCGTTGCCGGCATTGGCATCCAGTCCATAGTTGATCCATTGCTGCTGAATGAACTCGAACTGGCGTGAAAGGCTGGCGCACATGCCGAGGAAAATTATGCCGTGCTCCTCTTCGTCGTCGTCAGATGTCGTGCCATAGGGGATTCCCCGCCGCAGGATTCGTCGACGATTGTTGAGCAGCGACGACTTGCCAGTGAATCCATCACGTGGATTGGTCCGGCGCATGTGCGATGTTACCGGGCATTTCAAACCCTCAGGATCATCGCCATAGACAAAGTCGACATACGGTCTGTCTTCATCCTTGCCCGCATACTTGGCATTGAAGGCCCGCCACTCCGCCAGTGTCGGCGCGACGGCGACTGGCACGCCATCGGCCCAGCGTCCGGTCATTTTGGCTTTCAGAATCTCACCTGCCTCGGCAGATGAGACATTCGTCGCGGTTGCGTAGCGCTGCGATGCAGTCTCCAGGAAGGCCCGGAATTTCCCGACATTTTCATGGAGCTTGCGATACACCAAAAATGTGCCATTGCGCATGATCTCAACCGGCGCCGTTGTGTCAGCCGTTTCTTGCGCTTCGTCTGGATGACCAAGAAGGAACTCTCCGGTGGCTAGCGGTGCCCAGCGGCGGTCGCCGCCTGCTGGCGAGCCCGGTTTTGCGGCGAGAATTTTTCCGCTTCCGATCGCCATGATTGCGTCCACTTGGGCATCTCCAAACTGTCCCTCAAAGACGGGGTTGCTGATGCCATCCACGAATCCAAAATGTTCGACTGGCGCGGGCTTGTAGGTCGCTCGGTATTTGGCGAGAATCGCAGAAGCATCTTGCCACGAGGCGCCAGACTTGCCGTGTCCGCTCACAATTCTGACCTGAAAGCGTTCGCACAGTGACTCCAGATACGAAGTTTCCTCCGCGAGCGCGGCCACAGGCTGACCTGTGTCCGGATCCAGCAGTGCATTGAGTCCAATCAAGATATGCACATCGTTCTTCCAGGCGGGATCCCAGCGCTGCAACGAGTCCCGTTCCTCTGCTCCGCCTAAGATTTCCGCGCGGTTCTTCATGCCATCAATGAACTCGGCCGGCATTCGCGAGAGTGTTCGCGTCGCAAGCCCAAGTGCGACAAATCCCTTGTAAGTGAGGCCAAGATTGATCGCGACTTGCGGTTTGGTTGCCTCAATTTTGGCTGCGTAGGTCTTGCTGTGCCCCCAGCGCAGCGCCGTTGTTACCTTGGAGCGATAGTTCCGTATAAATTCGCGCCCCTTTTCGGCATCCGTGACGCGGAGAAGCACGAATCGAGCGGTTGGATAACCGCTCACGAAGTCGTCAAGGATATTGCCCTGGATGTCGGCCAAATCGAGCTGTTGTGTCATCGCTCGCCTTCTCAAATCGGGATTGTGCCGGGTGGTTGGGAGGGCGCGCATATGTCATTCACCCGAACGATTTTCAGGAACACACCGAACGCCTGATGAAGCTGGGCAGGTCCGCTACCCTGCAGCATGGTGGCAAACCAGATCAGCGCACGCTGCAGGTACAAAGCTTTGAGCACGGACGCCAGATCTGAGTTTGGTGCGGCCGGAAAGGACCGGCTGCCACGCGCAATGACCAAGCGGTACGCAGCATAGAGTCCTGCCGCAAGCGAGGGAACGCTTAAGCCGAGTATTGTCCCGACATTGCTCAGCGCAAAATTGCTTGCCGCGATTTCAGCTATTGTTCGTGCAAGACCGTAGAGGCCGCCAAAGACGAACACGGCGGCAGCCGCGCCCGCGAGCGCGAGCACAGCAAGCGACAAGCCGGGAAGCGGCGGAGTTGTGGCCCAGTAGTCGTTAAACGGCATCGTCGTTTCGACCCGGCAGCTGAGGACATAGTCGGCGAAGCCGCCGGGGCTGGTCGCGTTTTGGCTGTAGCGGAAGCAATGGCTGAATATCGGCTCAAGGTCGGCCGCCATCGTCCGCCACATTTCGCAAAGGTAGTCACGCAACTCGGCCTCATTTCTGGCGTCGCAATCAATGGCCAGCAAGAGGTAAGGGCAGCAAAGTTGATCCACCGTTTGCGGCGTCTCTTGGTCCGCGCGGCGAAGCGCTAGGTTCGCAATCGCCGTCGTGATCGTGTTTGACGCCGCGCGACCATTGAAAATTACGTCGTCGATGACCGCCATGCGCGCGAAATGCGTTCTCGCATTTTTCGCGAATGGACTGCTCTTTGCCAACGCTATGGTGGATGGCGACTGATGCGCGGTGGGCAGGGTTGCCAACGCGTCGCGTACCATGTGCACGGGCGAACTTCTAAGGCCGGCGCTGGTGACGACTTCACCGGTCTTGATCGGCATCAGGACCGTCAGGAAACAGTGTCCGCCGTCGAAGGTGTTGGATGACTTGCTTTTCCTTGCAGCCGTTTTGCTTTCACCCGAAGTGGAAGGCGTAGCGACCAGACCCGGACTTTGCGTAGCGGAGAGGAACTGAGCGCGGTGAATGTCGGCGTTTTCTGTGTCGAGACTGGCGATCGGTGCATAGCCCGGAGAGCCGAGGCAATTCTGAACCGAAGCCAAAGACTTATTGTACGCTACAGCAAATGCGCTGGCGGTTATCGTCGAGTGAAGTGATTCCAGTCGCTTCAGTTCCGCAAATACTCTTAGGGCTGCCTTGATGTCTCTCTGCGCGGAACCGGGCGTTGCGTTGTAGTAGTATCCATTGTGGAACTGATTGTGGGTGATGTAGTTCTTGAACGGCGTGATGGGAATCGACAAAGGGTATTTGAAATTTGCGTACCAGAACAGGTCGAGCCCTTGCGGAATGCCGTCCGAGAATGCATCGATATATTGATCCCAAGTCCCGTTGAAGTTGCTGCAAAAAAGCATGTAGTCGTATTTGAGCGTTGGCTTGCCGCGTTCGCCTTCCGGCCACTGTTCGCGTTTGATGAGCACCCAGCGCGCGAAGTGAATGAGACTCAAGTCCAGGAGGCCTGAGAGGGTGGCGGGAAATGCCCGCGCCGTCATAAAGATGAATCGCTGCACCCATGTCCACGCCGGCGGCACAGGCGTGATGACATTCATCCCGTAGGCCTTCCCCGCGACGTTCGACACTGAGCCCTCCCTTGGTGGAAATCATCAACAAGCGGACGCAGCACGCTGGATTGGGAAAGTTATGGAGCATTCTATGCTGACGTTGTCAGTGTCAATCTAAAACGATCAGCGGTCCGAACGGCGTGACCCGGGTTCTTGTTGATCAAAGGCTCGCTATC
>JANYBR010000241.1 GCA_025360685.1 Pseudomonadota bacterium | reverse complement strand
CTGCTCGACGATCCGGCGATCGTGCTCAAGCGCAGCCTGCAGAACATTCCCTTCTATGGCTGGTACCTGGCCAAGGCCCGCATGATTGCGATCGACCGTGACGGCAAGGCCAGCGCCTTGCGGACCATGGCGGTGGCCTCGCGCGCCGAGATCGCGCATGGCCGCAGCATCGCCATCTTTCCCGAGGGCACGCGAAAGAAGGTCGGCGCGCCGCCCGACTACAAGCCTGGTGTGGCCGGGCTCTACGGCCAGCTCGACGTGCCCTGCTACCCCGTGGCGCTGAACTCCGGACTGTTCTGGACAGGGCCGATGGGTTTTGTGAAGAGGAAGGGCACGATCGTGATCGAATTTCTCGATCCCATACCGCCCGGTCTTTCTCGACGCGAATTCATGCCGCGCCTCGAAGCCGCCATCGAGAACGCCACAGCCAATTTGATCGTTGAAGGACAAAAGCAATTGGCGAATTGACATCACGACGCTCGAGGCGAGACTGGGCGAGATTGCAGCTGACATTCAGGCGAGGAGAAGATCGTGTCCAACATAGATTACAAAGCTGTGTTGCCGGAGGGTTGGGCGCGGCCGCGCGGTTTTTCGCACGCCGTTGTCGCCACGGGAACGCGCAGCGTCCGCATCGCCGGACAATTGGGCCGAGAACCGGGACAGTCTCAAGTCACGGCAAATTCGGACATGGGCACGCAGTGGCGACTGGCACTGGCCAATCTGGTGACCGTGCTGAAGGCTGCCGGCGGCGAGCCGGAAAATCTGGTCATGCTGCGAGCCTTCGTCACGAGCATTGCGGAGTTCAACAGCGCGGGCCCTGCCATCGGCGCGGCATGGGGCGCAACGCTCGGGCGGCACTTTCCCGCGATGACGCTGGTGCAAATTTCCGCGTTGATCGATGCCAACGCCAAGGTCGAAATCGAAGGCGAAGCGATCCTGTCCTAGAGTGGGTTCGTCACCGTCCCTGGCGCCCCCGTCGCAGCCTCAAGCCATCGGTGAACGGCGATAGTCAGCGTCGCGCAGTCCTTCGCCAGGCCCGCACCAAGTGTCCGCGCGGATGCTTTTTTTGTCAGGAAAAAGGCAGTGATTAAATCGGCTCGTCTTGAGAACAAAACAGGAACTTTCCTTGACTTTAACGCCTTCCGGCGTTAGCTCTGTCACCCGCTTGGGCGGGTGTTGGGACCGAGGCCATGAGCGATATTTCCAGCCAGATCTGGGACATGAAGTACCGGCTGAAACAGTCGGACGGGACGCCCGTGGACGCCGATGTGGCCCAGACATGGGCCCGGGTGGCGCTGGCCGCCGCCGCCGCGGAGAAGCCCGAGAAACGCAACGAACTGGCCCTCGACTTCGCGCGGGCGCTGGCGGGTTATCGCTTTCTGCCCGCCGGACGGATCCTGGCAGGCGCGGGCACCGACCGCGCGGTCACCCTCTTCAACTGCTTCGTCATGGGCGCCATCGAGGATTCGATGGACGGCATCTTCTCGCATCTGCGCCAAGCGGCGCTGACGCTACAGCAGGGCGGCGGCATCGGCTACGACTTCTCCACCTTGCGGCCGCGCGGAGCGCCGGTGAAAGGCGTCGGCGCGGATGCGTCGGGACCGGTCTCCTTCATGGACGTATGGGATGCGATGTGCCGTACCATCATGAGCGCCGGTGCGCGGCGCGGCGCGATGATGGCCACGCTCGCCTGCGATCATCCCGACATCGAGACCTTCATCGACGCCAAGCGCGAACGCGGGCGGCTGACCAATTTCAATCTCTCGGTGCTGGTGAGCGATGCCTTCATGGATGCCGTTAAGGCGGATGCGCCGTGGGAACTGAAGTTCGACGGCAAGGTCGTGCGCACAGTGAAGGCGCGAGAACTGTGGGACCGCATCATGCGGGCGAACTACGAGACGGCAGAGCCCGGCGTGATCTTCATCGACCGCATCAATGAAGAAAACAATCTCGGCTATTGCGAAACGATCAGGGCAACCAATCCGTGCGTCACGGCCGAGACCTGGGTCGCAACCACTGACGGACCGAGGCAGGTACGTGAGCTGACAGGTATGGCGTTCAAAGCGCTTGCCGATGGCCGCGCCTGGCCGAGCGACTCGCGTGGCTTTTTCTCAAACGGCACGCAGCCGGTCGTCGAAATCGCGACGAGTGAAGGCTTCCGCCTTCGGCTGACGCGCGATCACCGCGTGCGCCGGGTCGCTGAACGCACGAGAGGAGACGTTCGCTGGGAGTGGGTTGAAACCGAAACGCTTTCGGCAGGTGACGAGATCCTGATTCACGATCATCGCAGTGCTTGTTCGTGGGGCGCGCCGGAGCGCAAAGACGATGACGATGCGGACGGCTATCTGCTGGGCCTTCTGATCGGTGACGGCGTTCTGAAGGAGGACAAGGCCGTGCTTTCGGCGTGGCCCGGCGCGCGCGCAGTGAACGGTGACGACGAACGGCCCGGTGTGCGCGGCATCATGACATCGGCGCTTTCTGCTGCGTCCCGTCTGCCGCACCGTTCCGACTTCACCGGCTGGGTCAAAGTTCCCGGCCGTGGCGAATATCGTCTGGCGCTAGGCGCGATCAAACGGCTTGCGCTGGAACATGGTCTGGCGCCACGACGCAAGGCAATCACGCCCGCGATGGAGCGCCGGTCGAGCGCCTTTCACGCCGGACTGCTGCGCGGCCTGTTCGACAGCGATGGCAGCGTGCAAGGCAGCCAACTGAAGGGCGTCAGCGTTCGGCTGGCGCAAAGCGATCTTGAGACGCTTCGCGCCGCGCAGCGCATGCTGTTGCGGCTCGGCGTGGCGAGTTCGATCTATCGGGAACGACGCGTTGCTGGCTTCAAGGCGCTTCCCGATGGCAAGGGCGGAGCGAAGGACTATGCGACGCGTGCGCAGCACGAGCTCGTGATTGCGGGTGACAATCTGGCCGTGTTCGCCGAACGCATCGGCTTTGCCGATACGGAAAAGTCAAGAAGACTGAGGATCGCGCTGTCGACCTATCGCCGCACGCTCAATCGCGAACGCTTCTGTGCCACGGTCGAGTCCATCTCGCCGGCGGGAGAGGCCGAGGTCTTTGATGCGGCGATCCCGGGGCTCAACGCGTTCGACGCCAACGGGCTGTGGGCACACAATTGCGGCGAACAGCCATTGCCGCCATACGGCGCCTGTCTTCTGGGCTCGATCAATCTGGCGAGGCTCGTGAAGCAACCGTTCGACAACGGCGCGCATGTGGATCTGGACGAGCTGGCGGCTTTGACCCGCACGGCCGTGCGCCTGCTCGACAATGTCATCGACGTGTCGCGCTTTCCGCTGCCCGAACAGCGCGCCGAAGCCGTCGCCAAGCGCCGCATCGGTCTTGGGGTTACCGGTCTCGCCGATGCATTGATCTTCTGCCGCACACGTTATGGTTCGACCGAGAGCGTCGCGCTGATCGACTCCTGGCTGTCGACCATGAGCGATGCGGCCTATCTCGCCTCCGCCGAGATCGCGGGCGAAAAGGGCTCCTTCCCGCTGTTCGATGCGCATGAGTTCCTGGCGCGGCCCTTCACCTTGCGCCTGCCGCAGAATGT
>JANYBR010000202.1 GCA_025360685.1 Pseudomonadota bacterium | reverse complement strand
TCCTGTCGCTGGTCGCGCTCGCCATAGACTACGCGATTACCGGACTGGCGCCGACCCTCGCCTGGCTGTTCGTTGGACGCTTCCTGTCCGGTGCGGCGGGCGCGGCCTATCCGACCGTCAACGCCTATATCGCCGACGTCTCGCCGCCGGAGAAACGCGCGGCGAATTTCGGATTGACGGGAGCGGCCTTCGGCATCGGCTTCATCATCGGACCGGCAATCGGCGGCATCGTCGGCGACATGTTCGGACCGCGCATGCCGTTCTTCGTCTCGGCTGCGGTGGCCCTCGCCAATGCTTTGTTCGGACTCTTGGTGCTGAAGGAATCCCTGCCGCCGGCGCGCCGCCGCGCGTTCGAGCTGTGGCGCGCCAATCCCGCGGGCAGCCTCATCGCGCTGCGCCGCTATCCGATGGTGTTCGGCCTGATCGGCGTGACGATCCTGGCGCAACTGTCCCATGACTCGCTTCCGGCGACGTGGACCTACTACACGATGCTGAAATTTCACTGGACGACCGCCGAGGTCGGCTACTCCCTGATGGCAGTGGGTGCGCTGACCGCAGCATCGTTCGGGGTGCTGCCGCGCATCGTCGTGCCGCGCATCGGCGAAGTGAATTCGGTCTATGTTGGATTTCTCTTCGCGGCCGTCGGGTATGCCGGTTACGCCTTCTCCAATTCGCCCTGGCAGCTCTATGGCTGGATGTTCGTGTGGGCGTTGGCAGGCATCGGCAATCCTGCGCTCAACTCGATCATGTCCAAGCAGGTGCCCGCGAGCGAGCAAGGCGAACTGCAGGGCGCGGTCGCAAGCGTGGGAAGTCTTACGTCCATCGTAGCCCCGCTTATGATGACAAACCTGTTCGCCTATTTCACCAGCGGGCGCGCCTTCATCTACTTCGCGGGCGCCTCGTTTCTTGCCGCCGCGCTGTTCGAGCTCGGCGCGCTCGGCATCTTCGCGCGCACGAAACCGCACGCGACGCTGGTGCCCGCGGAATGATGCCAGACGTGGAGTCTTGGTCTAGTGAACGCTGCTTCGCAGTCGTTCGAGTTCGTCCTTTATGCGGAGCTTTTCTTTTTTGAGCGCGGCAACTCTGGTTTCATCCCAATCGGGCCGGGCCATCTCGTCGTGTATTCGTTCTTCCAGTTTCTTGTGTTTGTCGGACAGTTCCTGGATATGCCCTTGCAGTGCCATGCTTGCACCTCATCAATCGTAGGCAGCCGAATTAGATCACTGTGAGGGGGTGCTGTCACGCCCCTCTTTCATGCTTGCCTTACAGCCTGTAAACGGACGCCATGGTTAGCCCTCCGAAAATCCACAAGAAAGAACGGCTTGTCGTCGGCATCAGCGGCGCCTCGGGCGTTGTGTATGGAATCAGGCTGCTGGATGCGCTGCGCGAGCTTGGGATTGAGTCGCATTTGGTGATGACCAAGGCGGCCGAAATGACGATCGGGCTGGAGACCGATTTGAAACCCAAGGCGGTCGCGGCGAAGGCGGATTTTTCCTATGCCGCGACGGATATCGCAGCCAGCATCGCGTCGGGCACCTTCCGCACCAAGGGCATGATTGTTGCCCCCTGCTCGGTGCGCAGCTGGTCGGAGATCGCAACCGGAGTGACGACGAATCTGTTGACCCGCGCCGCCGACGTGACCTTGAAGGAGCGCCGGCCGCTGGTGCTGATCGTGCGCGAGACGCCGCTGCATGCGGGTCATCTGCGCACCCTGGCGCAGCTCGCGGAAATGGGCGCGATCATCCTGCCGCCGCTGCCGGCTTTCTATTCGGAGCCGCACAAGATTTCCGATTTCGTCGAGCAGATCATTGGCCGCGCGCTCGACCTGATCGGCTATGATTGGCCCGCACAGAAGCGCTGGGGCGAGTCTGCGGCCAACGGCGCTCGCAAGCCGCGTTCGAGGACCTGATTGGGCGATGTCGAGCGAAGTCACCAGGCCGGACGAAGTCGTCCTGCGGGCAAAGCTCGCAGAACTGGGCCAGGAGCATCGCGATCTGGACAACGCCATCGCTGCGCTCACCGAGGCCGGAGCGCGCGACCAGCTTCAGATCACACGCCTGAAAAAGCGCAAGCTGCAACTGAAGGATGAGATCGCCAAGATTAACGATCGTCTTCTGCCCGATATCATCGCGTGATGCTTCGAGGGATCAGCGCGTCCCGCGCTTGTGTGCGTACATGGCTTCGTCAGCGCGTGCGATCGCCGTATCGGCATCGTCGCCGGCCTTCATCTCGAAGGCGCCATAGGCGAAGCTGATGGGAATCGACTGTCCGTTCCAGACCGTCGGCGACTGGTGGACTTTCTGCGCGAGCAGGTCGGCCTTCTTGTGCGCCTGCGCCTGATCGGCATGGCTCAGCAGCACGCCGAATTCATCGCCTCCGAGGCGGCCGATGCAGTCGCTGTCGCGGACGTTTGCGGCGAGCACCTGGGCGAACTGCTTGAGGACCGCGTCGCCGCCAGGATGGCCGTGCGAATCGTTGACCGACTTGAATTGATTGAGATCGAAGTAGATCAGACTGGACGGCGTGCCGTGGCGGGCGGAGAGCGAAATCTGTCGCGTCAGCACGCGCACGAAAGCGCGCCGGTTGAGCATCGGCAGCAATTGATCCTGGTCGGCGTTTTTTTCGGCTTCGTCCAGCCGCTCGCGGGTCGCCTGCAACTCGCGGCGCAGATTGTCGACCTCGCCCATCAGAGTGCTGATCGCGTCGCGCACCCGGGGCGTGAATTCGCTTTCGGGAATGCCCAGTACGCCCGCGGTCGCGCCCACCGCCTCGGTGTGCGGCACCGCGTCCGCCTGACGGGGATAGGCTGCGGCCCCAACTATGCGCGTTCCGCGCGCTGTTTCCGTCCGTTCGATCTTCATCACCCGTCCCATAGGCCGATCTGGCCGCAAAACAATACTAAGGCCGCTTTAACATTGCATTTATGATTCGGACCAAAAGGTTAATCTCTTGCTAACCAGGGCTTTTCCCTTGGTTTTCTGGCCCTATAATGCGCCGCTTCCTAGCGGGTGATTTGCCCGCCAAACCGTCAGGGAAGCATGTCCAGCCGAAAGCCGCTTGTCGGCCTTATCATGGGGAGCCAGTCCGACTGGCCCACCCTTCGGGCCGCCTCCGAAATGTTGCGTGCGCTAGGCGTGCCGCATGAGAGCAAAATCGTCTCCGCGCACCGCACGCCGGACCGTATGGCTGCCTATGCCAAGGGCGCAGCGGGACGCGGCCTGAAGGTGATCATTGCGGGCGCCGGCGGCGCGGCGCACTTGCCGGGCATGACCGCATCGATGACGCCGCTGCCTGTGCTTGGCGTACCGGTGGAGTCCAAAGCTCTCAAGGGCATGGATAGTCTTCTGTCGATCGTACAGATGCCCGGCGGCATTCCGGTCGCGACCTTTGCAATCGGCGAAAGCGGCGCGAAGAACGCCGCGCTCCACGCCGCCGCCATTCTGGCTCTGTCCGACAAAGCCATCGCAAAACGCCTTGCAAAGTGGCGGGCCAAGCTGACCGACGCCGTCGCCGAAGCACCGTCCGACAAATGAGCCAGATCAAAAAGCTGACAGCGCCCGTGGCGCCGGGCGGGACCATCGGCATTCTCGGCGGCGGACAACTCGGCCGCATGCTGGCGCTCGCTGCTGCACGGCTGGGACTAAAGACGCATGTCTATTGCCACGATCCGAAGGCGCCAGCGTTTCAGGTCTGCGATCATCATACGGTCGGCGAGTTCGACGATCTTGCTGCGGTCGCGCGGTTTGCCGGCACTTGCGATGTGGTCACATTCGAATTCGAGAATGTTCCTGCAGCGACGGTGGAACACGTCGCCCGGTCAACTCCAATCAGTCCGAATGCGGCCGCCTTGCGAATTACTCAAGACCGCTTCGAGGAAAAAGGCTTTGTCGATTCGCTTGGTCTTCGCACCGCGATCTTTGCCGAGGTGAATACCGAAGTCGGAGCACGCGCGGCCGTCAAACTTGTCGGCGGTAGCGGCGTAATGAAGACGCGGCGCATGGGCTATGACGGCAAGGGACAAACCAGGGTCACCAGCGCCGACGAGGCGGCCTCAACCATCAAGTCCTTCAATTACGCGCCGTCGATTTTGGAGGCGTTCGTGGATTTTTCCTATGAAGCCTCAGTGGTTGCGGCGCGCGGGACTGATGGCTCGTTCGCCGCCTACGATCCTCCCGAGAATATTCACGAAAACCACATCCTGCGCCGCTCGCTCGTGCCTGGACGGCTGACGGAAGCTCAAGCGACTGAAGCCAAGTCCATTGCACGAACAATTTCTCAGACACTCGACTATGTCGGTGTACTTGCGGTTGAACTTTTTGTTTGCAGGGACGGTACATTGCTGGTCAACGAGATCGCACCGCGGGTACACAATTCCGGCCACTGGACGTTGGAAGCGTGCGCGGTCAGCCAGTTCGAGCAACACATTCGTGCGGTAGCCGGCTGGCCGCTCGGCGATCCGGCGCGACATGCCGATGCGGTGATGACAAACATACTGGGCGAAGAGGCCGCGGACTGGCGCGTCTTTTCAAAAGTGCCGGGCGCGCTGCATCTGTATGGCAAGTCCGAGATGCGGCCGGGCCGGAAGATGGGACATTTCACCACGCTTACCCCGTTGACGAAGGCCCGGTCGCGCCAATAGGGTCCGCGTCGATGAAAACGATGTCCAAGCGCACGACTAAGACGACGAAGCCGGACCGGGCTTCGGGACTTGCGCGCGTGTAGCAGCCAACGCATCGCCTGATCCGAAGCCCCGCGACAAGGTCCGGGGCTTTTTTTGTGCCTGTGGAGATGAGCATGAAGAATCCAACTATTGCCATCGTGGGCGCCACGGGCGCCGTCGGCGCCGAGTTTTTCGACTGTCTAACCAAGCGCAACTTTCCGCTTGGCGAACTTAAGGCGCTGGCAAGCGCGCGTTCGCTCGGCAAGACAATCGCCTTTCGCGGTCAGAAAATAGCGGTAGAGGAGCTGACTGAGAATTCCTTTGCAGGAGTCGACATCGCACTTTTCTCCGCCGGCGCCAGCATCTCGCGCAAATTTGCACCGATTGCGGTAACGGCGGGAGCGGTCGTCATCGACAACTCGTCGGCTTTCCGGATGGACCAGGACGTGCCGCTGGTGATCCCGGAAATCAATGCGCACCGGATCAGCGAGCACAAGGGCATCATTGCCAATCCGAATTGCTCGGCGATCACCGCGCTCGTGCCGCTGTGGCCGATTCGCAGGAAGAACCGCATCAGGCGCGTGATCCTGTCCACCTATCAGGCGGCGTCCGGTGCCGGCGCGGCCGCAATGGAAGAGTTGGAACAGTCGACGCGAGCGTTCCTTGACGGCAAACCCTACCATCAGCGCGTGCTGCCGCATGCTTATGCCTTCAACGTCTTCAGCCACAATACGGCAGTCGATCCGCACACCGGCTACAACGACGAGGAGACCAAGGTAATCAGGGAAACGAGGAAAATCCTCGAAGACGATGCCATCGCGGTCGGTGTGACCTGCATCCGCGTACCGGTGCTGCGCGCGCACAGCCAGTCCATCACATTCGAATGCGAGAAGCCAATCACGGAGGAAGAGGTGCGGGCCATTCTCTCCGACTCGCCCGGCGTGCGCATCGTCGATGACCGCGTGAAGAACTATTTCCCCATGCCGATTGATGCTTCTGGCCAGGACGATGTTCTGGTCGGGCGCATTCGAAAGGACCTGAGTGATCCGTCAGGTCATTCAATTGCGATATTCGTCGCGGCCGATCAACTCCTGAAGGGAGCGGCGCTGAATGCGGTGCAAATCGCCGAGCACCTCGTCAACCCCGGCGGACGTTGAACGCGCCCAACACCTCGGACAAAGAAGGTAGGCGCGACAGGCCTTCCTTCACATGCGCCTTGAACTTCTCGAACTGCATCACGTTTTCGATGCGGTCGCGCAGGAATGCGTCTGTAGCGGTTTCATCGGCCGTTTGATCACCGAACCAGCGCATGAGTGTCGCCGAATAGACGCCTGCCAGGATTGCGCGCTTGGTATAGAAGTTGAAATCGGTCGACTGGTCACCCACCGCGCGCCACATCGCATCGACGGTGCGATAAAGCAGCTTTGCGCCCAACGCGGCGTGCGGCGGCAGCGTGAGGAAGGCGGCGGCGCGGCGAGCAGCTTCTTTGTGTGGCCGTATCGCGACAATGCGCGCCTTCACCGCCGCCGCAATGCGCTCGCGGACTTTTAGATGCTTCAGATCGATTGCAGCCAGACGCTCTTGCATGTCTGCGTCGGCACTGGCG
>JANYBR010000179.1 GCA_025360685.1 Pseudomonadota bacterium | reverse complement strand
TAGTGAACGCGGTGTAAATTTCGCTTACCAGACCCTTCAAAACGCAACCCCATGCCAGTTGTACTGCGTCACCTCGGTCTCATAGGGGTCACTCCTCCATTGGTTAAAAATTGCACGTTAAGCGGTAATGCTGGGTAAGGGATTGCTGGTTCTGAGGGGGCGCAGCCTGCGGTTTCTGAGCCCGGCGTCTTTGCGCCAGTGGTAATCGCCAGTCAGGTTGATGTGCTCCCACTTGAGCGGTGAGAGATGGGGGAGCGTCTCGTCCGCTACCGTCTGCCCGTTCTGGCGGATCGCGGCGACGGCGCGCTCCAGGTAGACCGTGTTCCAGAGCACGATGGCGGCGACCACGAGATTCAACCCATTCGCGCGATGCCGTTGGTTCTCGTGGGTGCGGTCGCGCAGTTCGCCCAGCCGGTTGAAGAACACCGCCCTTGCGAGGGCGTTGCGCGCCTCGCCCTTATTAAGTCCGACGTGGATGCGGCGCCGCAGTTCGACGCTGCTGATGTACTGGAGCAAGAACAGCGTCCGTTCAATCTTGCCGAGTTCGCGCAGGGCTACGGCCAGCCCCGTTCTGCCGCGGGTAGGCGCCCAGTTTGCGCAGCATCAGCGATGCGGTGACCGAGCCATGCTTAATTGACGTGGCCAGCCGGAGAATTTCATCCCAGTGGCCGACGAGCTGTTTCCGGTTCACGGCCCCGCCGATGAGCGGCGCGAGCGTCGCATAGCCGGAGGGCTTCTCCATGGCGTAAAGGCGCGTATCAGCAAGGTTGCGGATGCGGGGAGCAAACCGGAACCCCAGCAAATGACACAAGGCGAAGACGTGATCGGTGAAGCCGGCGGTGTCGGTGTAGTGCTCTTCGATGCGGAGATCGGATTCGTGATACAGCAGCCCGTCGAGCACGTACGTGGCGTCTCGCACGGTGGTGCTGATGAGCTTGATGTGGAAGGGGGTGTACTGGTCCGAGATGTGAGTGTAGAACGTTGCGCCCGGCTCGTTGCCGTAGCGGGCATTGACTGACCCAATGGCTTCCCCGCTACCCCCGGTTTTGAAGCGTTGCCCGTCTGAGGAACTGGTCGTGCCGTCGCCCCAGTGCGCGGCGAACTCAAGCCGATGATGATGATTCACGACCTCGGCCAGCGCCTTGGCGTAAGTCTCATCCCGGATATGCCAGGTGGCGATGCGCGACAGCGTCGAGAGCGAAACTCCAGGACACGCATCAGCCATCCGCGTGAGGCCCAGATTGATGCCGTCGGCAAGGATGGCGGTGAGCAGAAGCGAACGATCGGGCACGGTATCCCCGGAGCGGAGATGCGTGAAGTGCCGCCCGAAGTCACACCAGCCATCCACCTCGGTGAGCAGGTCAGTGATCTTAATGCGGGGCATAAGCCCGTAGGCGTGGCGGGTCAGCAGCTCCGCTTCATCCGACTCCTGATTGTCGAGCGGCGTGATCTTCAGCACGCCGTCTGTTACGGAGGCTTCCGGCAATGCGTTGGCCTGGGCGAGGCGGTCCACGCGCAGGAACTCGGTATGAAGGAGCTCGCTCCGCTGAGCGAGATATTTTTCGGCATCGATCTCGATCGCGAGCGGCAAGCCCGCCGTGCGCATGGCGCCGTACGTCTGGGCAGGAAGCAAGTAATCATCGAAGTCCCGATAGCGCCGGCTGCCGGTAACCGACAGATCGCCGGCGCGCAGGCTCTTGCCCAACTCCGACAGCAGGCAGGTTTCGTAGAACCGTCGGTCAAGGCCGTCGCTCGTGAACACATGCCGCTCCCAACGCGGACGGACGAATCCACGCGGTGCGTCATCGGGCAGCTTCCGTGCGCCCGTTCGGTTCAATTCCCGCAGCAGATCCACCGCCTGCATCAGCTGCGCGCTTACCGGGGATGCTCGGAACTCGAAAGCATCAAGGAACTGCGGGGCATAACGGCGGAGCACCGGATAGCTGCTGGCGATCAACGCCAGCGAGTCGAATTCGCCGGGTTGCGCCAGCTTTTCGGCTTCGGCCACACTCGCGGCCAGCTCAGGCCATGGGAGAACCCCTTCCACGGCGGTGAACGGATCGACATTCCGGGTCCTGGCGTCGATCAACGCCCGTCCGAGCGCAGCGTAGCGTTTCAATGTGTCGTTGATCGCTTTGCCGTTTTCCTGAAATTTGCCGAGGTGTCTGCGCTCCGCCTTCTTGAACTGCTGGCCCAGAAACCGCTCGTGCATCTCCAGCGCCTCGTCGGTCAACACCGTCATCGCATCGAGCACCCCCGCGACCAGCGTCGCGTAGCGCCGCTCCGGGCTGAATGCTCTGAGGTGTGTCACGTCCGTGTTCGCCCCTTCGCGAGCGATCTGCACCAGCCGGTTCTGGTGCAAACGAGCCGCCCACGCCAGCGGGATTCCCAGTGAGCGAAGGAAGGTCAGGCGTTCCAGGCAGGAGAGGATATTCGCCGGGTTCGCGGCCCCGAGCGACTGCCGCACCCAACCGAGATACGTCTGCCGCGTTTCACCACGCGAGTCGAGCAACCCGTCGAGCTGCGGGCGTTGCTCCGGCGTGAGATCGACGGAGAGCGCGGCGTAGGCCTCGCGCCGGGCTCGGGCGCGGCAGGCGAGCGCCAATCGTTCGACCACGGGCAGAGTTGGTACCACGATTCTGCGCCGGCGCATCTCAGCGGTGAGCAGTGTGACCAGCGCCAGGCCATTATCCGTGCCACGGGCCTGCTCGGTCAGCCAGGCCGATAAAGCTCGGTACTCTCTGAGGCCGAACGCCGTGAAATCATACTCGCGCATCACTTCGACCGCGTGCTCGCGTCGGGTCTGGTCGCGCTCGGCGTAACGAGGCAGGTCTGCCGGTTCGGCGCCAACCTGCAGTGCGATGAAGCGGAGCATCGCCGCCGGCACCATTTCCTCCGGCGTCCACGCGCGGCCGGGATACCGCAGAAAGCAGAGCTGTACGGCGGCGCCCAGGCGATTCGCATTGGTCCGCCGCGATGCCACGAACTCCCGATCCGCGGGAGTGAGCGTGTAAAGCTCCTCGTACTCTCGAATGCTGGCCGGCAACGCCATGACCTGGGCGCGCTGGGCCGGAGACAACAGATCCTGCCAGGGCATTGCTATCCTATGTGAACAAACTATAGTTTTCGGACATCCGGTTATCGCATGCCCCAACCCCTGAAAAAACCGCGTGTTTCGACCCCGGATCACAAAGGGGTTTTTGGACATAGGGGGAAAACGTCCCGCGTGGGCCTGTATGCCCGGGTGTCTACTCACGACCAGCAGACCCTGCCCATGCAAATGTCCGCGATGCGAACCTATGCCAGAAAGAGAGGCTGGACGGTCGCGGTCGAAGTTAAGGATGTGGGTTCCGGGGCCACCACGCGCCCTCTGCGGGAAAAGCTGATCGAAACCGCACGGCGCCGCGAGATCGATCTCGTGCTCGTCTGGCGACTCGATCGCTGGGGCCGATCGCTGGTCGATCTCGTAACTACGCTCCAGGAATTGACCGCGCTCGAAGTGGGCTTCGTTTCACTGAGCGAAGCGCTTGACCTCACGACCCCGAGCGGCAGAGCGCTCGCCGGCATGCTGGCTGTGTTCGCTGAGTTCGAACGGGATATTTTGCGCGATCGGGTGAAGGCGGGAATCGATCAAGCGCGCAAGGACGGCAAACCGCATGGGCGGCCCGTGACCGCAGGTAAGCTCCTGCCGGAGATGAAACAGCTTCGCAAGGATGGGCTCAGTAAGCGCGCAATCGCCAAGCGCCTCGGGGTCAGCCGCACCTCCGTCATCCGCTTGCTACGTCACGGAAGCGCTCGTCGCCCTTAACGTGCAATTTTTAACCAATGGAGGAGCGACCCCCTCTACGATCGGCGCAAAATGCGCCCTCTGAGGACGGCCCGACGTTCCGAGTAAGGTACTACAGCTTTACGACCGGCGCTCCGATGAAGTAACCCTCGATGAAGTCGAGCGAGTGATGATTTAACCC
>JANYBR010000167.1 GCA_025360685.1 Pseudomonadota bacterium | reverse complement strand
TCCTAGGCCGCGATGCGAACAGCCGCGCGCAGTCGGGCAGATCGCGCGCGGGGATTGGACTGAATTTCCGTCCCGTCCGGTGTCTGCGGACGGCTGGTGAGAAGCCTGAACGCCGCATCGTGGGCGCGGCGCGTTTCGGGTGCATGGCGCGAGGCGCGCGGCGCCGCCGTGCTGCGGCGGCTGAGAAACTGCTTGACGATGCGGTCCTCGAGCGAGTGGAACGCGACCACGACCAGCCGTCCGCCAGGAGCAAGCGATGCTTGCGACGCTTCAAGGCCGCGTTCGAGTTCGCCGAGCTCATCGTTCACATGAATGCGCAGGGCCTGAAAAGTGCGCGTCGCGGGATGGATAGCGAGGCGTGCGGCCGCCGGGCCCTGGGCGGTCTTGACGATCTCGGCCAGCTGCGCGGTCGTCGTCACCGGCCGCGCGGCGATGATGGCGCGTGCGATGCGGCGAGCGTTGTGTTCCTCGCCAAGGCGCGAGATCACCTGCGTCAATGTCTTTTCGTCGGTCGTGTTGACGAAGTCGGCGGCGCTGCGGCCTTCGCGGCTCATGCGCATGTCGAGCGGACCGTCGGCGCGGAAGGAGAAGCCGCGTTCCGGCTCGTCGAACTGAAACGACGAGACACCGAGATCGAGCACCACGCCATTGGTGCGCGCGCCGCCCAGCAAGGTATCGAGATGCGAGAACTCGCCCTGCACCAGCGTGAGACGGCCGCCGAACTGCGCCACGAGCTCCTGGCCACGCGCGATGGCATCGGGATCGCGGTCGATGCCGAGCACTCTGCAGTCGGCTGCTTCGAGGATCGCGCGCGTGTAGCCGCCGCCGCCAAAGGTGCCGTCGACATAGTGCTCGCCATCCTTGGGCGAAAGCAGCGCGAGGACTTCCTTCAACATCACGGGAAGATGGCCGCTCATGCGCCACCCGCCGCCAGCTTGGCGATCTCGCGTTCGCGCATCGCCTTCATGCGCGCGATGCGTTCGGCGTCGATGGGTGCAAAGCGTTCCGCATCCCAGATCTGGAATTTCTGCGACATGCCGACGAAGACGATTTTGTCCTTCAGTCCGGCATGTTCGATCATCGCGTCGGGCAGACGCACCCTGCCCGGCTCGTCTGTCGGCAGCAGCTGCGTGCGCGAAATGATCGCGAAGGCCGCATCATCGTGCGCCGGCGACATGAACGGATCGAGCGAAGACAGCCGCGCATGCAGCGCATCGAGCACGCCCTGGCCGAAACCTTCGAGCGCGCCTTCGAAGAAGGACGGGCAGATGTAGACGCCGGTGGTGTTTTGCGCGTTGAGGATCTGGCGCCAGGGCGCAGGAATGCAGACGCGCCCTTTGCTATCGAGCGAACCCATCACCGTGGACATGAACGGCTGGATGGTCATGAAACGCGCTAATCCCCCTCGCGTCCCAAGGGGCTTTCGGGCGGATCGACCGCCCGGGCCGGCAAGGCCTCAGATCAAGCGACTGGGACGGTATGGGATAGCATGGGATAAGCGCTTCGGTCAATCAAAAAACGTAGGAATTTGAGGGGGTTGTGGCATCTACCTATGGAATCGACTCGTCTAGCTGTGGTGGTACTGGAACAAACAAGCAACCTGGCAACAGTGCCTTAACCGAGGTAAATAATCCGTTAAAAAGCCTGCCCTGATTTTTTTCCCAAATCACGCTATAGGACTTCCAGCCCACACGCAGGCGTTGCACCCACCGGCGCCATGCCCAGCGTCGCCCTGCCCCATGCACAACTATCCATGGCGTGCACGCCGCGGCGGGAGCATGAAGCGTCGAAATTCCGGGAGCAAATCGCGTGTCCGAAACAATCCGATTGCGCGCCATCGGACATGTGCGTGGCGGACGCAAGGAACCGATCGACGATGACTGGGACGCGGTGGGGTGCACCATCGCGCTCGACCCGGCGCAGTTCCAACCCGAAGCCACCGCCAGCCTTGGCGACTTCTCCCACATTGAAGTCGTTTTCCATTTCGACCAGGTAGCGGACGAAGAGATCAACCGCGGTGCGCGCCATCCGCGCGGGCGGACGGACTGGCCGCTGGTCGGCATCTTCGCCCAACGCGGCAAGGGCCGGCCGAACCGCATCGGCGTGACTGTCTGCCGACTTCTTTCCGCCGACGGGCTGAACCTCAAGGTGAAGGGCCTGGACGCCATCGACGGCACGCCGGTACTCGACGTCAAGCCCGTCATGACAGGGTTTCTCCCACGCGGCGAAGTACGCGAACCGGCCTGGTCGAAGGAACTGATGGACCGCTATTGGTGACCTTGTTCTTGTGTCTCGTGGGCGCATCACCACATCGTACTGTTTTCGAGTTCGCGTGCGTTCATTCCTCCTCTGTCATCCCCGGCGAGCTCGAACAAAGTGAGAGCGAGGGAGTGCATAGCGGCAGCGTATGCACGACCCAGAAGGTATCGCCTCCGGGTCGTCCGCACGCTGTCGCTACGGACCCCTCGCCGCGCATGGCGCGGCTCGCCCGGGATGACACATGTGAGCAAGACGCACTTCTGCATTCCGCCGGGGCGCGGCGGTTGAAAAGAAAGGGGTGGCGCGGGACGTCTCAGCGTCGCGCGGTCCATGTTTGCCGCTCTTTGCAAAGCGGCAGGATTGGGATGCGAGGCATCCCGCGCCCGGCGATTTTCGGCTGCTGCAATCGAAGTTCCACGCGCCTCTTGCGAGACGCGCGATGGAGCGCCCTCCGCGACCAAGGAAGCTCCGGCCCGTCGGCCTCGGGAGTGGTCGCATCCGATCGAACAGCCTTTGCGCTTCACGCGGATCGTTGGGCCGCGCGCCAGCAAACGCCGATCCCGACCCGCGGGGCCGGACGATCCGGGCCGCCCCCTGGTGAGTGGGATGGCGCAGATATAGGAATTTTTACCGACGCGGCAATAGATGAACTATTATTTACGGAACAAATCTTCCGACTCGCATCTGCGCGAGTGCGATGAGATTGGAATGTCCCGATGGCGATGCGGGCAACAGCAAATCAAATCCTGAACAAGACCCCGAATGGCACGATTTCCAAGGCCCGCGGCGCGTCGCGAATACTTAACGACGCATAAATTCTGGCCGGCGAAAGCGATGGCCGTTTGGATCGGTTCAGCGAATCGCAGCGCTATTCGGTAGGACATTGGCAAGAATAACGGCGCAGTCTGTGATAGTTTACGACGTACAGGCGGGAGTTCCCATGACTCGGTTTGCGACGATCGCGGCGCTATGCGCGGCAGTGTCTCTTTTTGTTGGTCTTTCTTCGGCCTCGGCCGAACGCATCGAACGGTCCGGAAATGTCTTCCATGTTCGCCTATGCAGTGCGCCGGCGATGCCACAAGTCGCACGCTGTCACGCCCATGTCGTGACAGACGGCTTCGGCAATCATCTGGAGCGCGCAGCGGTGCACAATCTGGTGCCTGCCGGTTATGGCGCCAGCACCTTGCAAGCGGCCTATGGCATCAATCCCGCCGGCGGCAGTTCCGCTACCATCATCGCGATCGTCGATGCCTACGGCTACACGAATGCGGAATCCGACCTTGCAACCTACCGCTCGACGATGGGCCTTTCGTCTTGCACGTCTGCCAATGGCTGTTTCGCCAAGTACAATCAGGCTGGCGTCAAGGGCAACTATCCGCGGCAGGACACAGGCTGGGCGCAGGAGACCGCGCTCGATCTGGATATGGCCAGCGCCATGTGCCCCAATTGCAAGATCATCCTGGTCGAAGCCAATTCGCCCACCTATGGAAATCTGGCGACGGCCGAAAACACCGCGGCGGCGTTGCACGCCCATGTCATCAGCAACAGCTATGGCGGCGGCGAATCCGGCTCGCAGAATTATGAATCCGCCTACAACCATGCCGGCGTTGCTATCACGGTGAGCACCGGCGACAGCGGCTATGGCGTGGCATTTCCGGCCACCTCGCCGCACGTGATCGCCGTCGGCGGGACGAGCTTGTTCCTTGGCGGCGGCGGCAGAACCGAAACAACCTGGTCGGGAGCGGGCAGCGGCTGCAGCGCGCTCTACGCCAAGCCAAGCTGGCAGACAGACCCTCTGTGCACCAAGCGCATGGAAGCCGACGTTTCGGCCGTGGCCGATCCCCAAACCGGTGTGGCGGTCTATGCGCCCTCTTCGCGCTTCGGCTCGGCCTGGCAAGTCTATGGCGGCACGAGCGTCGCCGCGCCGCTGATCGGCGGCATCTATGGCAACAATGGCGGCGCCGTGAACTACGGCCAAAATCCCTACGGCGCCACTTCGGCGTTGCATGACATAACGTCGGGCAGCAACGGCAGCTGCGGCGGCACATACTTCTGCACGGCGGGCCCGGGCTATGACGGTCCGACGGGTCTGGGAACGCCCAATGGTAACTCAGCGTTCTAAGCTGGGTTCGACAATGAGTGCTTGCACCGCCAGAGGAGCTTGTTGAAAACCTCTGGCGGCCCGACTGGCCGCCGTAGACGCTGGCGAGAGTCAAATCGACTGGCGAGTTGCACTGAGTGATTTGGATTCGGCGGTATGATTTTTGAGTTCCCGGGGCTGAGATTCGACTGGCTTTCGCGCCGCAAGCGGAAGGCGGCGTATTCGTTGGTCGCACTGGCCATCGCGACCGCCGCCGCACAGGCCCAGACACAGTATGCGCCGCAGCCGGCCGTCCTGACCGACGTTACCACGTCCCAGGTCAGCACGGGCGAGACGCACATCCTGCTGAGTTTTTCTCCGCTGGCGCCGAAATTCTCGATCGTCAGAAACGACTCGGACAAGCCGGCGATCGCGTTTGCGCTTTCCTCGCGCGGAGTCGGCGCGCGACTTCCCACCGACCTGCGCGGATTGGTGCGCGGCATCACGGTCGATCAGGAAGATACGATTCTAATTCTGAACTTTTCCGTCGCCGCCCGGGCACGCATCACGGCGGCGCCCCTGGGCGACAAGGTCATCAGCCTGAGCATTACCCAACCATCGGCCGCAAATTTTTCCGCTTTAACCGGACCGGGCATCCAGCCGCCACCCGGCCATTTGCCGGAAGCGCACACCTCCAGGCCGGGCGAGGATGGTTTCGAGGTCGTACCGCTGAAATACGCCGATGTGAGCGAGGTGGTGGGTCTGCTGACCGAAGGGCTTTCCGTAAAATCCAACGACTCCTTTACGCCCAGCGAACCGGCATTCGGATCGGCCAGCGTGGGTGGTTCGTCGACGTACAGTCCCGCGCCGCCGCCAAATCCGGATCTGCAGAACGAACCCTTCGCACAGTCGGTCGATGCCGCCATCGCGATCGACCGGCGTCTCAATGCCATCATCCTCAAGGGATCGCCCGAAGTCATCGCGCGCCTGAAGGAGAAGATCGCCCAGATCGACGTCCCGGTGCAGAGCGTGATCCTCGAAACGATCTTCGTCGAACTGACCGACACCGGAGCACGCAATGTCGGACTGGATTTCGCCAATGCCAATTCGCAGCTTGCCGTCGGCACCCTGCAGGCGGGCGGGTTCATCCCATTCGGACTTCCGACCGGTCACGTATTGGCCAGTGCGCAGCTGCAGGCCGCCATCTACGCGCAGGTGCAGGCGGGGCATGGCCGCATCGTCTCCAAGCCGCGCATCGCGGCGCAAAGCGGCACTTCGGCGAAGATCATCACCGGCGATGCCCTGCCGATCCTGACCGCGATCACGCTCTCGGGCGTCAATGGCGTCTCGCAGCAGGTGCAGTATGTGAATGTCGGCGTCACCCTGCAGATTGCGCCGCGCGTCACGGCTGATGGCTTCGTGACGTCGCACGTCTTCTGCGTCGTCTCCAGCGTGACCGGTGTTTCGCAGGGCTATCCGACGATCAGCCAGCGCGAGGCCGAGACGTCGGCCACGGTGCGCGACGGCGAGACCTTCGTCATCGGCGGCCTGACCGAGGAAAACGAGATCTCTTCGACCACCGAAATTCCGATCCTGGGAGACATACCGCTGCTGGGCAAGCTGTTCGGCGTCGACAAGGGGACCAAGTCGAAGACCGAACTCTACATCGTGATCACGCCGCACGTCGTGAAAGGCAACTACACCGAAAATTGGCAGGACATGGGCGCGGTGCCGCCGCAGGCCAGCCAGCCCCCGGCGGCTCCCGCGCCCTGATAGCGCGGCCTGACCGCGACAGCGCTTGGCGCTAGACTACCGCGATGACGGCGAGCGATGATTTCGACCTGCAACGCTTCGTCGACGCACAAGCGCCGGTGATCGACCGCGTGCGCGGCGAGTTGCGGGCCGGGCGAAAACGCAGTCACTGGATGTGGTTCGTGTTTCCGCAGGTCGCGGGTCTCGGCAACAGCGCGATGGCGGTGCGTTACGCACTCGGCTCGCTCGCCGAAGCGCGCGCCTATGTCGCCCACCCCGTGCTTGGCCCCAGATTGCGCGAATGCACGCGGCTGGTGCTCGCGGTGCAGGACCGCCCGATCGACGCGATCCTGGGTCACCCCGACGATCTGAAGTTCCATTCCTGCATGACGCTTTTTCGCCGCGCCGCACCGCAGGACCAGATCTTCGCCGACGCGCTGCGCAAATTCTTCGCCGGAGAAGACGACGCGGCGAGTTTGGCGCGGCTCGGCTGACGCTCAGGACTTGACGCTCAGGCCTTGACGCTCAGGACTGGGCGTTGTGCGCGGGGATCGTCTGGCTGACGAAACGCTCGAGCAGCGCCGCTAACTCCACGGGGCAATCGATGTTCGGTGAATGGCTGACGCCATGCCAGAAGTGCAGACCGCTGCCGGGCGGCAACTTCGCCCAGGTACCGAGCATGTTGGCGACGGGAATGAGTTCGTCCTTGTCGCCGCCCGCCAGCAACATGGGTATCGGCAAAGTCTTCAGTTTCGCACCCAGCCGCACGTTGAACATCGAACGCAACGAGCCGCGCAGCCGGCGCTCGGGCGCGGCGCGCATGTCGGCCATGACCTGACGCAGCCAATCGTCGCGAGAGTCCGGCGCACGCACGCCATCGCCGGCCACGCCGCTGGCCTGCATGGCGCGGCGCGCCGTCATCATGGCGTCGATCGCAGCGTCCATGTCGCCGCCGGGAAATTCGCGGCCGTCGGGATCGGCTGGATCGAGCAGCACCACACCCTTGAGCATTTGCGGGTGCGCGACGGCGAATTGCGCCGCCGTCGCACCACCAAGCGAATGACCGACCAGGGTGAAGCGATCCCAGCCACGTTCGGTCGCGAGCTCGAACGCGTCGGCGGCGAAGATGGCAACGCTGAAATCGCTTTCGTTCGGCGGCGCATCGGAGCCGCCGGCGCCGCGATTGTTGATTGCGACGGAGGTGTAGCGGTCCGCCGGCAGCGCCTCCTGCACCTTCTGCCAGATACGCGCCGAGGCCTGGAAGCCATGGATGAAGAGCACGCGCTCGGGGCCATGGCCGTGCGCGAAATATTCCAACCGAACGTTTGACAACTGCGCGAATGGCATGGCCGAACTCCGTATGAGGTTGGAACGTTAACAGAGCGACACGCCACGAGCCCAGCGCTGACAGCGGCCATTGCCCATGTTATATGGGTCGCATGAGCGTCGAAGAAATCGAAAAAGCCATCACCAAGCTGTCTGTCAAAGACCGCGCGAAGCTGCTTGCCTGGCTCGCGGAGTTGGACGCCCAAGAATGGGACCGGCAGATCGAGCGCGATATCAAAGCCGGCAAGCTGGACAAGCTGGCGCACAAGGCTCTCGAAGATGTGAAGGCGGGTCGCTTCCGCAAGCTATGAGCGGATAATCCGTTCGTACGCAGCGTGACGACCGATCCAAAACCACGCAATGCCTCCGGGACTATCCGTGCCGAGCGCACGATAGTCGCTTCCAATTCGAACACTCCAGTATGGTCCCACCTTCTTGAACCGGAGTGAAGGATGTTGCGGATTGGTTTTGAGAAGTTCGTAGTTCTTGACCGCAAGATCGCGAACAGATTTCGGCAGCTTGTCGTGTGCCGACCAGAAATCGGGTGTCGTGACGTGCGCCATGTTCGCAAGGATGTGCCGACCAAACCGGTTCGCAAAGCAGATCAAAGTAAAGTCTTGCCGGGTTTGATTGGCTGTCGGTCAGATTCCCCGCGCCTAACATTTCTCCCCAAGCGCAGCACACGCCGACACACCGTCCGGACGCGGCGCCCGAGACCGAGCAGGCGCTTCTGCCGTAGAATGGTGGCCAAGTCTCGCTGACATTGCCCGGCCGTGACGGATTTAAAGGCGCGTCAGATGGCCTGTAAGCCGGGTTCTGTCCTCGCAGGTTGCCCCGCGATGGATGGCCATTCCTCTGGGATGCGTGTCGCCACGCACCTCACGCGACCTACCCGGGCGGCTATCCGGAAACGGATTACGTGCCGCCCCTATTTGGT
>JANYBR010000160.1 GCA_025360685.1 Pseudomonadota bacterium | reverse complement strand
TGAGCTCGCGACCTGGGACATATTCCTCGACCATCATCTCGTTGCTGAGAGTCCATTTGTCGTTGCCGAGCGCTTCGGGTGGACGGTTATCGCCCTCGCGAATGATGAACACCCCGACCGACGAGCCTTCGTTGACCGGCTTGACGACATAGGGAGGTTTCATCAGGTGGCGCGCGGCGGCTTCGCGGCGATCCACGACGATCGAATTTACAACCGGCAATCCCGCCGCACGGAAGACGTCCTTTGTCCGTTGCTTGTGCATGGCGAGCGCCGAGGCGAGGATTCCCGAATGCGTGTAGGGAATGCGCATCAGCTCGAGCAGGCCCTGCACCGAGCCATCCTCACCCCAGTGGCCATGCAATGCGTTGAACACGGCGTCGGGCTTGGCCTCGAGCAGCTGGCTGGCAAGATTGTCGCCGGGATCGATCTCGACCACGTCGAAACCTTCCTCGCGCAAGGCGCTGGCGCAGCCCTTGCCTGAGGACAGGCTGACTTCGCGTTCCGCCGAACGGCCGCCGAGCAGGACCGCCACTCTCTCATATGTGGTGGTGTTCATTTTGAGCGCTCCGCACTCGGGGGCACGCCCACGCGCTTGATTTCCCATTCCAGCTCGATGCCGGAGTTCGCCTTGACCCGGGCCCGAATCTCTTCGCCCAAACTCTCGATGTCGGCGGCGCTGGCGTTGGCCGTGTTGATCAGGAAGTTGCAATGCTTCTCGGAAACCTGCGCCTGACCGCGCATCAGGCCACGGCAGCCGGCTTGATCGATAAGTTGCCACGCCTTGTGACCGGGTGGATTCTTGAAGGTCGAGCCACCGGTGCGGGTCTTCACAGGTTGCGAGGCTTCGCGGTCCTCCACCAGCTTGTTCATGCGCATGCGGATGGCGGCGGGTTCGTCGCGCTCGCCTTCGAACACGGCGCCGACGAAAATCAGATCGTCGGGTACTTGCGCCTTGCGGTAGACAAAGCCCATGTCGGCGGGCTGCAACGTGACGATGCCGCCCGTCCCGTTGATCGCAGTTGCTGCGACGAAGATGTCCTTGATCTCGCGGCCATAGCAGCCCGCATTCATCTTGAGTGCGCCGCCGATGGTGCCGGGAATACCGCGCAGGAATTCCAGTCCTGCAATACCGGCATCCGCCGCGATCCGCGCCACATTCGCATCGAGCGCGGCGGCACCGGCGGTGACGCGCGTGCCATCGACCGTGACCTTTCCGAACGAACCGGGCAGCCGCACGACCACTCCGGGTATGCCGCCATCACGCACCAGCAGGTTCGAGCCGACGCCGACCACGCTGACCCGAGTGTCGACGGGCTTGGCGAACAGGAATGTCGCCAGATCTTCAACATCGGCTGGACGGAACAGGATCTCGGCCGGCCCACCGGCGCGGAACCACACCAGATCGTTCAGCGCCGCATCCGGCGTGTAGCTTCCGCGCACGGGCGGCAGAGCATCGCAAGGACGGGTCATCATCATGCCGCCCCTTTCCACTTGTTCAGCGCCGCTTCCAGCCCATGTGCCCACAGCGTGATCGAACCGGCGCCAAGGAACACGATGGCCCCGTTGGACAAATTGTTTTCCAACCCCGCGATGAGCCCGGGTAGATCGGTTTCCCCGTCGATTACGCGCACGTCGCGATGACCATGCGCCCGCAGTGCCTCGGCATAGGTGTCGCGATTGATGCCTTCGATCGGCTTTTCACCCGCCGCATAGACCGGCGCGATCACAGCCACATCGGCGTCATTCAGGCACTTGGCGAATTGTTCGAACGTGTCGCGTAGACGCGTGAAGCGGTGAGGTTGCACCACGGCGATCACCGGCCCGGAGTAAGCCTGGCGCGCCGCCTTCAGAGCCGCGGCGATCTTGAACGGATTGTGCGCATAGTCGTCAATGATCGCGACGCCCTTCCACTCGCCCACGCGGGTAAAGCGGCGGCTGACCCCGGCGAAATTGGCGAGCGCCTTGCGGATTGTCTCTTCCTTCACGCCGAGTTCGCGCGCCACCGTGATCGCGGCGAGCGCGTTCTGGACATTGTGCTCGCCAGGCATGGGCAATCGCATGCCGTCCATCCGCGTCTGCGTGTTCTTGCGGCGGTCGGTGATGACCACATCAAAGTGCGAAGCGCCTTCGGAAAAGCTGACGTTCACGGCGCGGATGTCGGCCTGCGGCGACAGTCCATAGGTGATGAGGCGGCGGTCTTCGATGCGGCCGACCATCGCCTGCACTTCGGGATGATCCAGGCACAGCACCGCGAAGCCGTAGAACGGGACATTCTCGATGAAACGCTGGAACGCGTCGCGCATCTTGTCGAACGTGCCGTAGAAATCCAGATGATCGGGGTCCGCGTTGGTGACGACCGCTACCGTCGCGGGCAGCTTGAGGAATGTACCGTCGCTCTCGTCGGCTTCGACCACGACCCATTCGCCGGCACCGAGCCGCGCATTGGTGCCGTACGCGTTAATGATACCGCCGTTGACGACGGTGGGATCCATCCCGCCGGCATCGAGCAAGGCCGCGATCATCGTCGTCGTGGTGGTTTTGCCATTGGTGCCCGCCACGGCGACGCAGGAGCGCAGCCGCATGATCTCCGCCAGCATCTCGGCGCGGCGCACCAAGGGAAGACTCAGGGCGCGCGCGGCATCGAACTCCTCGTTGCCGGGCTTCACGGCGGAGGAGTAGACCACCGCGTGTGCCTCTTTCAGATTATCCGCGCTGTGACCGATGGAGATGGGAATGCCCATCTTGCGCAGACGGCGGACATTGGCGCTTTCCGTAACGTCCGAACCCTGAACCTTGTAGCCGAGATTGTGCATGATCTCGGCGATACCGCTCATGCCGATGCCGCCGATGCCGATGAAGTGGATCGTGCCGACGTCGAGCGGAACGCGGGTTTTTGCGGGGCTCACGCGGCCCTCGCAAGCGACTGGACGGCGTCGGCGACCTTGGCCGTGCCTTCCGGTTTGGCGATCTTGCGCGCAGCGGCGGCTCGCCTGGCAAGATCGTCGGGCAACGAGAATGCTTCGGTGAGCATCGCCGCGAGTTTCTTCGGCGTCAGTTCGGATTGCCGCACGCGCCAGCCGCCGCCGGCGCTGGCGAGCGCGTCGGCGTTCGGAGTCTGGTTGTCGTCAAGCGCATGTGGTAGCGGCACCAAGATCGCCGGGCGGCCGATCACCGCAAGCTCGCTCACTGTTCCCGCACCGGAGCGTGCGATGACGAGGTGCGCCCAAGCCATGCGGGAGGGAAGATCGCCGAAGAAGGCGGCGAGTTCCGCCTTCACGCCCGCTGCGAAATAGCCCACCTTGACGGCTTCGAGATCCTCGGCGCGGCACTGTTGAACGATCTCAAGGCGGGCGCGCAGTTCCGTCGACAGCATGGCGATGGCTGGCGGCACGATTTCACTGAAAGCGCGCGCGCCCTGGCTGCCGCCGAACACGAGAAGCCGCAGCGCGCCATTCGCTTGCGGCGTGTCATACGGCGCGCCCTCAAGCGCGACGACTTCGGGCCGCATCGGGTTGCCGGTGTAGACCACGCGCGACATGTTCTTCGGCAGGAATCGCACCAGCGGCAGGTTCGCGGCGATCAGGTTCACGGAGTTCATCACCAACCGGTTGGCGCGGCCGAGCAGCGCATCCGGCGTGAGGATCGCGGTGGGGATGCGCGTGACGATGGCGGCCAGCATCACCGGCACGCTGGGATAGCCGCCGAAACCGACCACCGCCGCCGGACGGATGCGCGACAGCTTGATCAGCGACATGACGATCCCGCCGATAATCTCGAACGGTGCGGCGACGAGTCCGATGACGGAACGATCGGAGAAGGCCGCGGAAGGTACAGTCTCGATCACGGCGCCGGGAAACGCGGTGGCATAATTCTTGAAGCGCGAATCTGTCATGACGACGATCTTTTCGCCGCGCCGCATCAACTCGCCCGCCAGCGCCTGCGCCGGATAGAGATGCCCGGCCGTTCCACCGGCGGAGAGCACGAAAGTCCTCATGCGCGCACGCCCCACAATTCGAGGAGCGAGGATTCGCGCGTACCGAGCTGCGGGCGCTGGCGGGTAACGGCGAGCGCGAAGCCCATCGTCAGTGCCACTGCAAACAGCGACGAGCCGCCAGAGGAAATGAACGGCAAGGTCATGCCTTTGGCCGGAAGCAGGTTCACCGCCACGCCCATATTGATGAAAGCCTGGAACGCCGTGACGATGGCAAGACCGGCACCGGCCAACTGCGAGAAGCGGTCGCGCTGGCTGGCCGCGCGCAGCAGCAGGCGGATCGTCAGGAAGCCGAACAGCAACGCGATCACGGCGCAGAGAATGAGCCCGAACTCCTCACCGGCGACGGCGAAGATGAAGTCCGAATGGGCTTCCGGGATGCGATATTTGATCGTGCCGGCGCCCGGCCCGACGCCCGTGAGTCCGCCATGCGCGAACGCCTTCAGGGCAAGACCGGTCTGGTAGCCCGTGTCGGTCGGATTGAGAAACTGGTCGATGCGATGATGCACATGCGGAAAAAGCATGTAAGCCGCCGCGCCGAGCCCCGCCGTTCCACCGCCAAGCGCGGCCATCCAGAACATCGGCGCGCCGGAAAAGAACAGCAACGCGCCCCATAAAGCGAGCAACAAAGTCGTCTGGCCGACATCGGGTTGAAGCAGGAGGATTGCGATCGCCGGAACGATCAGCAGCAGAGTGATCACCGGTTTGGGCAAGGCCATCGCCTGACGGTCGGCGATGATCGCTGCCGCCAGCACCGCAAAGCCGGGTTTCAGGAACTCGGAAGGCTGCAGAGAAAACAGACCCATCTCGATCGAGCGCTTGGCGCCGAGAACTTCCGTGCCGATGACGAGAACCAAGGCCGAGCCGATGAGCGCTACCGCAAAGGTGATGGCGGCCGCGATCTTCAGCTGCTTCAGCGACAGGACCGATGCACTGCCCAGGATTCCAGCTGCGATGACGGCGAACAGTATCTGCTTGATGGTGTAGCGGAAGTCGCCAGCCGTCAGCGGTCCGCCGGTCGCAGCAGGACTGGCGGCGAACGCCAGCATCAGCCCGATCGTGATCAGCGCGAGCATCAGGAGCAGCGCCATGCGGTCGATCGTCCACCACCAGGCGGCATAAGGGCTGCGGTTGGCGCGCGAGTTCATGACGCCTCCCGCACGGGGTGCGCGCGCAGCTTGCCGACGAGCGCACGGAACGCATCGCCACGCTGCTCGAAATCCTTGAACTGGTCGAAGGAAGCGCAAGCGGGCGACAACAGCACAACCGGAGACGGCAAATTTGCCGCCTGCGATTCGCGCGCTGCGGCTTGCACCGCCGCGTCAAGCGTATGTGAAATCTCGAACGGCACCTTGCCTTGCAGCGTCGCGGCGAATTCCGCCGCGGCGTCGCCGATCAGATAGGCCTTTCGGATGCGCGGGAACAGCGACGCAAGACTCTCAATACCGCCTTCCTTGGCCTTGCCGCCGGCGATCCAGAAAATATCCGGAAAGCAAACGAGCGCCCGAGCCGCGGCATCCGCGTTTGTCGCCTTGGAGTCGTTGACGAAGCGGACCTTGCCGATGCGGCCAACATCTTCCATGCGGTGCGCCAGGCCAGGAAAACTCGCGATGGCTTCGGCGACGATACGAGAATCACGCGCGTACGGCTTAGTCGCGGCGAAGGCGAGCGCGGCGTTCTGGTGATTGTGTGCGCCGGGCAGGTGCGATGCGACTGCGAGATCCATCACTTTCGTCGCGCGCTGGCCCTGCGCATCGTAGAGCGCACCATCGACGACGAACACGCCGCGGCCGAGCACCTTTCCGACCGACACGGGAATGGCGGGGGGACCGCCGTTGGAGGCGTGGTGCGCGAAGATCGAAGTCGTGTGGGCATCGTCCACGCCGATGACGATCTGTCCGGCCTTCGATGCCTGTTTCAGCAGTCGTGCCTTGACGGCAGCGTAGTTCTCGAGGGAGCCGTGGCGGTCGAGATGATCCGGCGTGATGTTCGAAAGCACCGCGACGTCGGGCACGAGGCCGGGCGCGAGCTCGATCTGATAGGAGGAGACTTCCAGCACGTAGATCGTCTTGGCACCCGGCGGCTCCAGCTCCAGCACGGCCTTGCCGATATTGCCGCCGGCCTGCACGTCAAAACCGCAGGCCGCGAGAATGTGGCCGACGAGCGCGGTGGTTGTCGACTTGCCGTTGGTGCCGGTGATCGCAATAACCGGCGCGCGGCCCGGAACCTGGACATCTGCGCCGATTTCGCGCGCGAACAGCTCCATGTCGCCGATGATCTGGACGCGAGAGGCCTTGGCCTGCCGCACGATGTCGTGCGGTGCCGGATGGGTAAGCGGCACGCCGGGTGAAAGCACCAGCGCCTTCAGCTTGTCCCACGGCCATTGCGCCCAGGGTACGATCGTGGCGCCTTCCGATGCTGCGATTTTGCGCGCCTCTTCCTCATCGTCCCAGGCATAGACCCTCGCGCCGCCCGCCTTCAGCGCCCGCACGGACGCCATGCCGCTGCGCGCCAGGCCGAAGACGCCGACGTCGGCATGCTCGAAGGAGCGCGCCGCGATCATCTGAGCTTCAAAGTGGCAAGGCCAACCAGGGCGAGCACGACCGCGACGATCCAGAAACGGATCACGATGGTCGGCTCCTTCCAGCCGAGCTGTTCATAGTGGTGATGGATCGGCGCCATGCGGAACACCCGCTTGCCCGTGGTCTTGAACGAGATCACCTGCACGATGACCGAGACGGTTTCCAGGACGAACAGACCACCGACAACGGCCAGCACGATCTCGTGCTTCACCGCCACGGCGACCGCGCCCAGCGCACCGCCAAGCGGCAGCGAACCGGTGTCGCCCATGAACACCATGGCGGGCGGCGCATTGTACCAGAGAAAACCGAGACCGGCGCCGATCAGCGCCCCGAGGAACACGGCAAGCTCGCCGGTGCCTTCGACATAGATGAGTTCAAGATATTTCGCGAAGTTCACATTGCCCACGAGGTAGGCGATCAGGAGGAACGTCGCCGCCGCAATCATCACCGGCACGATGGCGAGCCCGTCGAGACCGTCCGTGAAGTTCACAGCGTTTGCCGCGCCCGCGATCACGATGCCTCCGACAACGATGAAGGAAATACCGAACGGAATGAGGAGCGACTTGAAGAACGGAACCGTCAGACCGCCGAACAGGAGCGGATCCTCCAGCCGCATGATCGCCCAGGTGGCGAGAAACGCCACTCCGAACTCGATGCCAAGTCTGAGATATCCGCTGACGCCGTCGGAGGAGCGTTTGCTGACCTTCAAATAGTCGTCGGCAAGTCCGAGCGCGCCGTAGGCGAGGGTGACCAGCAATACAATCCAGACATAGGGGTTCGACAGGCTGGCCCACAGCACGGTCGATACCACCCAGGGCAACAGGATCAGCAATCCGCCCATTGTGGGCGTGCCTTGTTTTTCCACGATGTGGCGCTGCGGTCCATCCGTGCGGATCGGCTGGCCCTTGCCCTGTTTCAGCTTCAGCCACTGGATGAGCGAGCCGTTCACGATGAACGCGAGAAACAGAGCAGTGATGACCGCGCCCCCGGAACGGAAAGTGAGATATTTGAACAGCCGGAAGAATGCGAGCTGATCGGTGTGCGTCAGAAGCGTGAGGTAATAGAGCATACGTTACGCACCCCGCGCTTTCAGCGCTTCGACAATCACGGCCATCTTGCTGCCGAGAGAACCCTTCACCAGAACCGTGTCGCCATTCGTGAGCGCGGCGGTGAGTAGCGGTGCCAGTTCGGCGGAACTGGCCGCATAGGCGCCGCGGCGCGACGCAGGCAACTTGTCCCACAGCGATTTCATCTGCGGCCCACTCGCGAAGACGAGATCGGTATGCGCAGCCTCGACCGATGCCGCAAGGCCGGCATGATACACGCCGCTATCTGGTCCCATCTCCAGCATGTCGCCCAGCACCGCGATACGGCGGCCCTTGGCGGCTGCGAGCAAAGCGAGAGCTGCGGCCATGGAGGCCGGATTGGCGTTGTA
>JANYBR010000151.1 GCA_025360685.1 Pseudomonadota bacterium | reverse complement strand
GGTTTGGATCGAGTCCGTCTGTCGGTTCATCCATGATCAGAACGGGAGGATCGTGCAGAATCGCCTGCGCCAAACCAACCCGGCGCTTGAATCCCTTCGACAAGGTTTCGATCGGCTGGTCGAGCACATCGGCAAGCTCCGTCTTGTCGACGGCCGACTGAACTTTTGCCTTGGCTTCGGCGCCCCGGAAGCCGCGAATTTCGGCGATGAAATGCAGGAACTGGCGAGCGGTCATGTCGCCATAGGCCGGTGCGCCTTCCGGCAGGTAACCGATCGCGGCCTGGGCGGCGATCGTGTCCATTTCCAGATCGTGGCCGCAAACCCGAACGCGTCCGGCGGTCGGCGCGAGAAACCCGGTGATCATCTTCATGGTGGTCGACTTGCCGGCGCCGTTGGGGCCAAGAAAGCCAAGCACTTCGCTTTTGGCCACCTTGAGACTGAGATCGTTAACAGCCGTGACGAGGCCGAAGCGTTTGGTCAGTCCTTCGATCTCGATCATGGTCCCCGGCGCCGAAAAGCTGGGTTTGCTTAGAGAAATCGGCGCGCAGCCGCAAGTTTTCCTTGTTTAACAATCGTGCGCTAGGACTATTTTCATGGCCGATTTTGGCTGGTGGTCGGCAGCGCGCACGCAATCTCGGACCGGCATGGCGCAACTACGATTGCGGTGGTGCCGATTGCGTCAATGCGCCCGCTCCAATTTTGACGCAGTCCTCGCTCAACAATCCTGTCGGCCACTAGAATGAAGCAGCCGGACTTGATCCGGTGCCCCCCTTTTGCCGGAGAAGTCGTGTTCGACGGAAAGCTCATCCAGCGTGCAACCATTACAGGCATCATCCTGCAAATTGTGATGGTCGTGATCGGCCACTACGTGCCGTGGGTCAGGGACAATGCGTACGAGTTCGGCGTGATGATGATCTCCGGCCTTGCCGGACTGCTCTATGCGCGCGACTTCGCCAAGGGCTACGCCAAGGGCGCGCTGGGCGGTGCGATGGCCGGCGGCACTTGCGGCATCATCGCCATCTGCGCGGCCAATATTCTGGGCGACGTGCCGCTGATCGCCTTGCCCGTCGGGGGTGCGATCACGATCCTGGTCGGCGCCATCGGTGGACTGTTCGGCCAGATGGCTGCCAATATCCGCAAGTTGAGCGCTTAACGTCGCGCTGTCGCGAACAAGGAGATCGAGATGGGCAGGTTTGTGCAGGCGAGCGATGCGCTGATGGACTATCTCAGCCGCGTCGGCGCACGCGAAGCGCCGGCGCAAATCCGCTGCCGCGAAGAGACGCAGAAACTGCCCATGGCGATGATGCAGATCGCGCCGGAGCAGGGCGCGTTCCTTGCGCTGCTCGCCAAGCTCACCAACGCGAAGAAATATATCGAGATTGGAACCTTCACCGGCTACAGCGCGCTCAGCGTGGCGCTGGCAATGCCGGCCGACGGCAAGGTCGTGGCACTCGACGTGAGCAAGGAATTCACCGACCGTGCGCGCGGCTACTGGCAGGAAGCCGGCGTGACGGGCAAGATCGATCTGCGCCTTGGACCGGGCCTCGAGGCGCTGGACCGCATGATAAACGCCGGCGAAGGTCCGTTCGATCTCGCCTTCATCGATGCCGATAAGCCGAACTATGACGGCTACTACGAGCGCGTTTTGAAACTCTTGCGTCCGGGTGGCCTGATCGCGCTGGACAACATGTTGTGGAGCGGCACTGTGGCCGACCCCAAGGTCGCCGACGACAACACGAGCGCGCTGCGTGCGCTCAATGCCAAGATCCACGCCGACACCCGTGTCGACATGGCGCTGGCGACGGTCGGCGACGGCGTCATGCTGGCGCGCAAGCGATAGGACATATCCTACCCATTCTGAGCAATATTTACGGTCAAAGCGTCAACGGCAGGCTTGCGGCATGCCCATGACGGGGCCAGACTTGGCTCGATGGCGGAAGAACCCATAGCGTTTCTCCGCGCGGCCCCATCGCCTGCCGCGCGGACGGCTTACCCAGGCGGACAAGGCTTCACGGCCGCACAGATTCGTTTCGAACGCGCCGAACTCAATCGCATTCTCACCCTCTATGGACGCATGGTCGCCGCCGGCGAATGGCGCGACTATGCGATCGATTTTCTCGATGAGGCGGCGGTGTTCTCGATTTTCCGGCGTGCCAGCGAGATGCCGCTGTTCCGCGTCGAGAAACGTCCCAAGCTGCGCGCGCGCCAGGGCATGTATGCGGTAATCACTGCCACGGGTCATATTCTCAAGCGTGGCCACGACCTGCAGCAAGTGCTGCGCGTGTTCGACAAGGCGCTCATGAAGGCGACGGCGTCAGGGAGTTGAGTAGAGCTTCTCATCCTTCGACGGGCCCATCCTTCGACAGCCAATAGCGTCAGCGTATTGGCCAGGATGACGAACGCGATAGCTCCTCATGCCGGTCGGTACGCTGCCGCTACCGACTGTCGAAGCATGAGATGTTACAGCGCAACTAAGCTCATCAACTCCCCGTATATTTTGGCTTGCGCTTTTCGCTGAAGGCCAACATCGCTTCCTTGGCGTCGTTCGTTGCCCTGCGGCCCATCGCGAGGCCGACGGTCTCGTAGTGCATCGCGTCGTCGATATCGGCCTCGAAATTGTGCTGCAACACGCGCTTGGAAACGCGCAGTGCCAGCGGCGGCCATTGCGTCATCTCGTTGGCCAGCCTCACCGCTTCCTCCAGCAAATTCTCATGCGGCACGAGCCGGTCGAGCAGACCGAGCCGGTAGGCCTCCTGCGCATCGACGGTGCGGCTGGTAAAGATCAGATCGGCGGCGCGGGCATAGCCGACGATGCGCGGCAGGAAGTAGCTGAGGCCTGAATCCGGCGACAGGCTGCGTTCGATGAATACCGTCTTGAAGCGCGCATGCTCCGAGCCGACGCGCAGGTCGGCGGAGAGCGCCGTGCTCATGCCGGCGCCGGCGGCGATGCCATTGACTGCCGCGATGACCGGCTTGTCGAAATGATGGAACATCTTGGCCCAGCGCCCAACCCAGCCATCTTCGTCAAGCCGTTCGGTTTGCGTGGTCGGCGGCGGCAGGGTGCCGCGGATTGCGGACGCCGCCGCTGTCAGATCGGCTCCGGAACAAAAGCCGCGGCCGGTGCCGGTGATGATGAGCGCGCGGATGACGTCGTCATGGTGCGCGTCCTTGACGGCGGCCTGCACCTCTGCGCGCAGAGGCGCCGAGATCGCATTCAACCGCTCAGGCCGGTTCAGAGTGATGATCGCAACATGCTCGCGCTTGTCGAACAGGATCGTTTCGTGGGCCATTTCGTTCTCCCGGTCTTTTTGCGAAGCCTAGAGCGGTTTCGCCCCTCTTCAAAATCCAAACCGTCATCGCCCGCTCAACGCTGACGCTCGAGCCATGCGGGCGACCCATTTTCACTCTCGCTGCTCCGGCAAATTGGGTCACCCGGACGCTGCGCGCCGGGTAATGACGATCTGAATGAAAAAAGGGCCCCGATGTCGCCATCGGAGCCCTTTGCAATCTGGAAGCTGACCTTAGCGGCGGCTGCCCATCAGGCGCAGCAGCATCAGGAACAGGTTGACGAAGTCGAGATAGAGCTTCAGCGCGCCGAAGATCGCTTTCTTGCCGGCCGTCGCGCCGTCGTCCGAGGCGGCATAGTTGTTCTTGATCCATTGCGTGTCATAGGCGGTCAGGCCCGTGAAGATCAGCACGCCGGCGACCGAGATAATCCACATCATCATCGTCGACTGGACGAAGAAGCTGACGACCGAGGCGATGATGATGCCGATCAGGCCCATGAACAGGAACGAGCCAAAACCCGTCAAGTCCGTGCGCGTCGTATAGCCCCACAGGCTCATGGCGCCGAACGTGGCGGCCGTGATGAAGAACGTCTGCGCCACGCTCGCGCCCGTGTAGGCGAGAACCACCGGTGCGAGTCCGATGCCCATGATCGCGGCGTAAACCCAGAACGTCATCTGCGCCGTCGCCAAACTCATGCGATTGAGACGAAACGACAGAAACAGGACGAGCCCAAGCGGCGCGAACAGCGCGATCCATCCGAGCATCGACATGCCCATGCGGCCGGTCTGCGGATTAACCGCGAAGAACAGCTCTCGCACTTGCGGCACGTCGGCCACGAGATAGGCCGTCGCTCCGGTGAGCAGCAGGCCCACCAGCATGTAGTTGTAGACGCGCAGCATGTAGCTGCGCAGGCCGGCATCTATTCCGGCAACGGCACCCGTCTGGCCCCGCAAAACCCGGTTGTCATAGTCAGCCATCGCAAATCCTTCCTTTCCGGCGCAGTGGGCCGGTCCGCGTATTATATCGTGTTTCGGCAGTCTCTTATCAAGGACTGCGCAACTGGATGGCCGGTCGAGCCGAAAGCGCCGTCCAGGCGCCCGCCAGCCCGAAAACCAGGGTCGCGGCGCCGCCGCCCAGAACCGTCAGCGCTGCGACTCCAAGGTCAAAGTTCAGCGGCACTTCCAGCACCTGCTGGCAGATGAGGCCTGCCGCGAAGGTTCCAACACAAAGCGCCAGGACACCGGTTAAAACGCCCAAAGCACCGTATTCTATGATGTAAACTGTAGCGATGCGGAGGCGCGTAGCCCCCAGTACCTTCAACACTGTGGCGTCATAAAGGCGTGATCGGCTGCCGGCCGCGATCGCTCCGGCCAGAACCAGCAATCCTGACAGAATTGTAAGGAGGCTGGCCGCGCGCATGCCGTCGGACAGTTGCTGGAGCAATCCGTTGACCTGCGCGATGGCGTCCTTCACGCGCACCGTCGAAATGTTCGGAAAGGCGTCGGTAACCAAGCGGTACAATTTTTCCTCGTCGGCGGGCGCGACTCGCACCGTCGCCAGGAAGGAATGCGGCGCGTGGTCGATGAGTCCGGGCGATACGACGATGATGAAATTCTGGTTGCCGGTCGTGAAATCGACTTTCCGCAGGCTCGCGATGCGTCCCTCGATTTCGCGGCCGAGCACGTTCAAGGTGAGCGTATCGCCGAGCTTCAGTCCCATGCCTTCCGCCAGCGACTGATCGAAGGAAATCAACGTCGGGCCGCTATAGTCGGCGGCCCACCACTGGCCCTGCGTAAGCACCGTCCCCTCGGGCGGCGTTGCTGCATAGGTGATGCCGCGGTCGCCATTCACGGCCCATTTCGCCTCGGGTGCCACCGGCGCGTCCTTGGCCGGCACGCCCTTGATGGCGACAATCCGTCCACGGATCATCGGCGTGCGCTTGAAATCCTGCGCGCTGGAAACACTCTTGATGAGCTTGTCGAAACGCTCGGTCTCTCCGGGCTGGATGTCGACGAAGAAAAAGCTCGGCGCGGTTCCGGGCAGGCGGTCCTTCACCTGCGCCGCTATAGTGTGATTCAGAAGCGAAACGGTTGCGAGCAACGTCAGGCCGAGACCGAGCGCGGTTATCACACCCGTGGTCGCAGCCCCAGGCCGCGTCAGGTTCGCCAGTGCCAGGCGTGGACCTGGTGCACGCGGCCGCGGCAATCGCCTGAGCGCGGCGCGCAGTACTTCCGCAATCAGGCGCAGTGCCACGAGCCCTGCCGCCGCGCCGCCGAGAAACTCGGCGGCAAAAAACGGGGAGGGTGCCAGCAGCAACGCGAGGCCGACGACCAGCGCACCCGCCACAGCCGCTGCGATGAGATAGGGCAGCGCGCCGCGCGCGTCGGCCGGCGCTACCAGATCGCGGAATAGACTGGCCGGAGCGATCAGCCGCGCCCGCGCCAGCGGCGGCACCGAACACGCCACCGCGGAGAGCAATCCGAACGTCGCCGCCAGCAGCAGCTGCTTGGGATAGAGCGCGAAATGGGTTGGTGCCGGAATGTCGCTGCCGTAGACGTATTGAATTGCAAACGGCACCACAGCGCCGAGTACTAATCCTACGACGACCGCGACCACTGCGATGAGCATGACCTGAAGAAAGTAGACGAGAAAAATGAGCGCGCCGTCTGCGCCCAACGATTTGAGTGTCGCGATTTCCTCACGCTTTCGGTCGAGGAACGCGGTGACAGCCTGCGCCGCACCGACGCCGCCAACCGCCAGCGCCGTCAATCCGACGAGCGTGAGAAACATCGTCACCTGTTCGACGAAACGCCGGATTCCGGGTGCCGCATCGCTGCGATCCCGGATGTCCCAACCACCGTCGGGAAACGCGGCCGTTGCCTCGGCCTTGAATCCGGCGATCGACGCGTCGGCCGGGAGAACCACGTGATAGTTGTAGTCGATCAGACTGCCGAGGGTGACGAGCCCGGTTCGTGCCAGCGCGGCCACCCCGATGATGACGTGCGGACCGAGACTGAATCCGCCGGCGATGCGGTCCGGTTCGCTCGTCAACGCTGCGCTGACGCGAAAGGTCTGGGTTCCGATCTTCAAGAGGCCGCCAGGCCCAAGCTGCAACCGGTCCAGCAAGGTCTGTTCCGCCACCGCGCCGCAAATGGCACCAGTGCAGGCCAGCGCGGCCGACAACCTCTGAGCCGGCGCCAGGACGACCGCGCCGAAAAACGGATAGGCCGAGTCGACCGCCTTGAGCTCAACCAGTTGCCGTTCCGCCTCGGCGCCGTTCTTCAGCGCATACGCCATGCCGCGCATCGACACGGTCTCGGAGACAGGTCCGTGGCGCGAAAGAAAGCGCAGCTCATTGTCTGCCGTCGGCCGATGCACGAGATGCACCACCACATCGCCGTCCAGAAGCGTGCGTCCCTGTTCGGCCAGTCCGGTCAGAAACGCTTCGGACAGCGATTCAACGCCCGCGATGGCGGCGACGCCAAGCACCAGGCACGCAAAGAAGATGCGAAAGCCGGACAGGCGCGCCTGCATCTCGCGGCGTGCAAACTTTAGCGCAAGCAGGAATGTGCTCATGCGGCGCGTGAATCCGCCACGATGCGGCCATCGTTCAGCCGGACGATGCGTCCGCAGCGCTTGGCCAGGCTTTCCTCATGTGTCACGAGAAACAATGTCGTCTGTGAGCGTGCATGCAGGGCGAAAAGCAAGTCGGCGACATCGGCTCCGGTCTGGCCATCGAGATTGCCGGTCGGTTCGTCGGCGAACAGAACGGCGGGACGCGGTGCAATGGCGCGCGCCAGCGCAACGCGCTGCTGCTCGCCGCCGGAAAGCTGGCCCGGATAGTGATCGAGCCGCGCACCAAGGCCGACGGCCTCCAGTTCCGCCTTGGCGCGTTCGAACGCTTCCGCCGTGCTGGCAAGCTCCAGCGGCACGGCGACATTCTCCAGCGCGGTCATGGTCTGGATGAGGTGGAACGACTGGAACACGATGCCGACATGGCCGCACCGGAAGCGTGCCAGACCGTCTTCGCCCATGCGCGTGATGTCGGTGCCGGCCACGATGACCCGGCCCGACGTTGCTGCTTCGAGACCTGCCGCCACCATGAGCAAGGATGACTTTCCGGAGCCCGACGGTCCCAGCAACGCCACCGTCTCGCCTGCGCCGACCGCGAGAGACACGCCGACCAGAATGTGTACAGGCCCGGCCGCGCTGGACAAGGTCAGTGTTACATCTTCCAAATCGATGGCGGGTGCGGGATTCTGCATCGGTGACTCGGCCTTCGGAACTACAGGCGATATGGGATGAACGTGGCCCGGATCAAGCGCATGCTTATCATGATCGGCGCTTTTGCCATGCTGGCGACGGCGACGCATGCCGCGCCGGTGAAAATTCTGGCGCTCGGCACCAGCCTGACGCAGGGCCTCGGCGTGCCTCCCGGTCTCGATCTCACTGCCGTGCTCGAGGCACGGCTCAATGCGTCGGGCACGAACGTGAAGATCATCAATGCCGGGGTGTCGGGCGATACCAGCGCCGGCGGTCTGGCGCGGCTGGACTGGTCGCTCGCCGATCATCCGCAGGCGGCGATCATCGAGCTTGGCTCGAACGATGCGCTGCGTGGGCAATCGCCGGCCGAGACCGAGAAGAACCTGTCGGCGATTCTGACGCGCCTGCAGGCCGCGCATATCGCCGTGCTGCTGACCGGCATGAAGGCGCCGCGCAACCTTGGTCCCGAATATGCGGCGCAGTTCGACGCCATCTATCCCAGGCTGGCCAAACGGTATGACGTGCTGTTCTATCCCTTTATCCTGGATGGCGTTGCCACCGATCCGAAGCTGAATCAGGCCGACGGCATCCATCCCAACCCTGCCGGAGTGAAGATCATCGCCGACCGCATGCTTCCCTTTGTCAGGCGGCTCGTGCTGCAAGCGAAGCAATAGATGTTCAAGCGGCTGCTCTCCGTCGGCGGGTTCACCTTTCTGTCGCGCATTGCCGGCTTTGTGCAGAACATCGTCATGGCCGCGATCCTCGGCGACGGATTGCTGTCGGACGCCTATTTCGTGGCGCTGCGCCTGCCGAACAGTTTTCGCGGCATCTTTGCCGAAGGCGCGTTCAATGTCGCCTTCATCCCGCGCTATGCCGCGCTACGGACGCGCGACGGCGATAGGGCGGCGGACAGCTTCGCCGACCGGGTCTTCTCCTGGCAGATGGCGGCGCAGATTTCTCTGCTTGTCGCCGCGCTGGTGTTCATGCCGCAGATCGTCGCCGTCATGGCGCCCGGCTTCACCGCGCATCCGGGCCAGGGCGCATTCGCGATCGATATTTCGCGCATCACCTTTCCCTACCTCATCCTGACGGTCGTGGCGGTGCAGCTTTCGGCCATGCTCAACGCGCATGAGCGCTTCGCAGCGGCCGCGGCCTGGTCGATCTTTCTCAACCTCGCCATCATCGGCACCCTGCTTTACGCGCGCTGGTTCAGCAATGCGGGATACGCGGCGTCATGGGGTGTCTTGCTGGCCGGCGTCCTGCAACTCATCTTCATCGTCTGGGCGGCAGCGCGCGCGAAGATCTGGTTGCGCCTCGCATGGCCGCGCTGGTCGGTGCAGATGAAGGAGTTCCTGCTGGCGCTGGGCGCCGCGACCCTGGGTTCGGCAAGCGTGCAGATCGGTCTCTTCATCGACACGATCATCGCAAGCTTCCTGCCCGCCGGCGTCCTGACGGCCATCAATTATGCCGACCGCATCAACCAGCTGCCGCTCGGCACGCTCGGAATCGCGCTCGCCACCGTGCTGCTGCCGGAAATGTCGCGCCGGGTCGCGATGAACGACCGGGCGGGAGCGGATGCGGCGCAGAACAATGCCGCGGCGCTCGGCCTGTTCCTGACCTTGCCCTTCGCGGCCGCCTTCATCCTGGTCCCGCAGACCATCATGCGCGCGCTGTTCGCGCACGGCGCATTCTCGATTGCGGCGGCAGATGTCTCCGCAACCGCGTTGGCGGCATACGGCGTGGGACTTCCGGCATTCGTTCTGGTGCGTGTGGTGGCGGCGACCTTCTATGCCCGCGGCGACACGGCCACACCGGTGCGCGCGACCATCCTTGCGGTGGTCGTCAATGTGGGCCTGAAACTCATTCTCGTGTGGGGCTTCCATCTCGGTGCGGTTGGCGTGGCGCTCGGAACCTCGTTCGGTTCCTGGGCCAATGTCAGCCTACTTCTCTGGCTGGCGTTGCGCCGCGACCTGCTCACGATCGAGTCACACTTCACGCGCGCCCTACCTGCGATTTTCCTGGCGGCGGCGGCGACGGGCGCGGCAGCTCTGGCCGGCGTCTGGCTGGGCGAGACCTATGTCCATATCGCGCACTACCACAAGGAGATGCTGCTTGGCGCCGCCATCCTGCTCGCCGGCATTGCTTATGGGCTGATCGCGTTGCTGTTGCGCCGCCTGTTGCCGCTCGGCCGTTTCGGCGCGAAGGCGTGAGCCATGCGGCTGTTCGTGGCGCATTCGCTTCCCGACGACGTGGCACAGTCGCTGCAGCGGCTGCAGACCGGCGTGCCCGGTGCGCGCTGGCAGACGCGCGAGCAGCTGCATCTCACCTTGCGATTCATCGGCGAGGTGGACGGGCGCGAGATGAACGCGATCCACGACTCTCTGTCGTTGATCGAGGCGCCGGCCTTCTCGCTGACTCTGCATAGCGTCGGACAGTTTGGCGGCAAGCGCCCGAGCGCACTCTGGGCCGGAATTCGCCCCAACGAGGCGCTGATGCATCTGCAGCGCAAGATCGAGACGGCCCTGCAGCGCGTCGGCCAGCCGGCCGATCGTAAGCGTTTCACGCCGCACGTCAGCCTGGCGCGGCTGCGCGGCACGCAGCCGGGCCATGTCATGGACTATCTGACCGATCACGCGCTCTATTCCAGCCAAACGTTTCCCGCCGGCGCGTTCATCCTCTATTCCAGCCTGCTGACCAGCGACGGCAGCATCTATCGCGCCGAACGCGCCTATCGCCTGAAGGAGCCGACATGAAAAAACTCTCGCCCACGGAGCGCGCGGACGCGCTGAAGAAGTTGCCGAAGTGGAAGCCGGTCGCCGGCCGCGACGCCATCACACGCAAGTTTGAGTTCGCGAACTTCAGCGAGGCATTCGGGTTCATGAGCCGCGCCGCGCTGCAGGCGGAAAAGATGGATCACCATCCCGAGTGGTTCAACGTTTACAACAAGGTCGAAGTCACGCTCTCCACGCACGATGCCGGCGGCGTGACCCAGAAGGACATCGATCTGGCCGCGGCGATGGACTCATTCGCGAAGTGATCCGGCTGCTGGCGTTCTGCGGCAGCCTGCGCAAGGTCTCGACCAACGCGGCGTTGTT